>CAYMLM010000225.1:0-5084 GCA_964391385.1 uncultured Papillibacter sp. | reverse complement strand
ATAATGAGCGGTGACTGGAGTTCAGACGTGTGCTCTTCCGATCTAAACATAAAGCGGTTAAGTCAATAGATGGATGCCGCCAGCGCGCGCGCTTTTTCACGCAGCTCGCCGAGGTCCTCCGCCGACGGTTTCCCCCGGACATCGCCCATGCGTCCGGTTGTGCTGAGCGCGACATTGCCCACGAACTCGCTGAGGATATACCACGTATCCACGATATCGAATCCGATGTGATCGAAAAACTGCCCGACGTACAGGCCCGCCGGAATGGCCTCGCTGACGCCGGTATGCGGTCCCGAGTACGTGCAGAAGACAAGCGCGCGCTTTCCGACGCGCGGGCTGCCGGGCAGGATCCTTCCGGCGTCCTTGTGAAGCTCGAACTTCTTTTTCAGAAAATCGTCAAACGGCTTCGGCACGGTAAAGCTGTAGGACGGCGTCCCGACAGCCACGAGGTCGTAATCGAAATAGTCGGTCTCACCGGCGTCCCGGAAGCTGAGAAGCGTCGTCTCCAGTCCGCCGTCCGTCAGTCCCGCCGCGACGGCTTGCGCGGCCTTTTCCGTGTTTCCGGTAAAACTGCAGTACAAAACGAGGGCTTTTTTCATGCGATGACACCTCCGGAAAGTTTCATATAGTCGCTGTACGCGCCGGGTTATTCGTGCGGGACCGCCGTCTGCGCGGGCGTATCACCGCGCGTGGGTCCTTATGGGGTGCTTGCCCTGCTCAGGAATTCGATGAGTTCCGAGCAGCCCGCCGTCACCGGCCCTTTCGGCGTCGCGATGCAAAGGGAGAACGACGGGTGCTCGTCGAGCGGCACAATGGCAAATTTATGCAGGCTGCTGTACTGCTGGTTCATATAATTGGCGATACTTTTTGAGATCAGGGATATGCCGAACTGACGGGATACCAGCTGCTGCAGCGCCGGCGAGCTCGTGACGGTCGCCGAGACGTTTTCGCTGAGGAGATTGTCATAGCCGAAGGGCGCGAGCGCTTTTTGATACTCTGCGATGCCCGTGTTCAGACAGACGATCGGCTCTTCCGCCAGCTCAGACAGCGAGACGCTTTCCCGGCCGGCGAACGGATGCTTTTCATCGCAGATCATCGTTATTTCGTCGTCAAATCTGTGATGGATGTGATAATTGCTGATGTCCTGCAGGCAGACGTCCCGGATGAGCGCGATATCGACGTCGTTCATAACGAGCTTTTTCATCGTCACGGTCATATCGCCCTCTGAAATCTGAAGCTTGATGGCCGGGTGCCGCCGCCTGTATTCGGCCAGAAGGCCCGCCAGGCCATACAGGTGCATGACCGGAAAAGTGACGATGCGGATCACGTTTTTATCCGGCTTTTTATAGTGCTGGAGCGAGCCGGTCATATCCTTGTAGGTCTCCGTAATTCTTTTCGCATAAGGAATCAACGCGCTGCCCGCCGGCGACAGGCGGACGGTCCGCGTCGTCCGCTCAAACAGCGTCACGCCGAGTTCCTCCTCGAGCGCCCGTATGTTTTTCGACAGCGTCGACTGCGAAACGTAAAGCTCCTCCGAGGCCTTGGAAAAACTCAGGGTGTCTGAAACGGCAAGGAAAAACTGAAGCCATATAACCAGCATGTACGTCTCTCCTTCCCATGCGCGGATATTATGTATTTTGCGTTAGTTATTATATAATCGTTCTGATAAACAGTCAACCTAACTGTCTATATTGCTGCAAATTATTCCCCATGAGAATAAATACCGGCTTTTATTGAATTGACACCCGGACTGTCTTTGCGTTAGTTTCAAGTTAAGCGTTTAACGATAAGCTGCCGTCATTGCGGACTGCCCGGCAGTCGTTGGCGGCGGATCGAATGTCTGAACGATCATCTGTGTAAAGGAGTATTCTAATGAGATGTAAAGCGGCGCTGGTGCCCAAAATGGGCCTGGATATCCTCGTTGAAGAGGTCGAGCTGGCAGAGCCCAAAGACGACGAGGTCCGGCTGAAGATTATGACGTGCACAATCTGCCACAGCGATATCCACGCTTTGACCGGAGAACACGGCAAATACGAGGGGCCTGGCATGGCCGGCCACGAGATTGCCGGGATCGTCGATAAATGCGGCTCGAAGGTCACCTACGTCAAGCCGGGCGACCGGGTGCTGTGCACCGAGGTGCGCCAGGGCTGCGGCCGCTGCGACCAGTGCCTCCACGACCGCCACTGGTACTGCGAAAACGTGCCCTCCACAGGCTCCCAATTCCGTATACCCAGCCCATACACGCGCCTCAACGGCGAGGTCGTCATCCAGACCTGTTCGGGCGCGAGCGGCTTTGCCGAATACACGAATTGTCACGAGTCCATGCTGTGCAAGCTCGACGACGACATCCCGTTCGAGATCGGGTCGGCGCTGGCCTGCGGCTTCATGTCCGGCTTCGGCGCCGTTTTGAACCACTGCAAGGTCAAGCCGGGAGAGAGCTTTGCCGTCACCGGCTGCGGCGGCGTCGGGCTGTCGGCGATCATGGGCGCGCGCATTTCCGGCGCGGTCCCGATCATCGCGATCGACACGATGGACGGCAAGCTGGAGGCCGCCGTCAAATTCGGAGCCACGCACACGGTCAATCCCAAGAAATGCGACACTGTCGCGGAAGTCAGAAATATCACAAAGGGCTACGGCGTAGACCACTCGCTCGTTGCCGTGGCGGGGAAGGGCATCAAGCGCATGACCATGGATCTGACGGCGCCGTACGGCCAGATGGTCGTCGTCGGGCACGAGCTGCCTGAAAACGAAATGATGGGCGATGTCTGCTATATGGAGTTTTTAAGGGGCAGGCGGCTGGCCGGCTCGGTCTTGGGCGGGGTCACGCCGCGCCGCGATATTCCGATCTATATGGACATGTACCGCCGCGGCATGATCGACATCGACAGCCTCCTGACGCACCGCTTCACGCTTGATCAGATCAAGGAAGCGCTCGAGGATTCCACGAAGGGCGCGCTTAAAAACGTCGTTGTCATCGGTGGCGAAAAATGACGAAAAAAATCAGGATATACGGCAGGAAGGAATTCGGCGGCTGTGTGGAGGCCGAAGCGCTCGTCTCGCCGAAGCCGCTCGAGGGCTTCGCCAACTGCGACCCGAAACACGGGTACACGACGGAGCGGGGCCACCCGCTGTTCAAGGTGCCGTACGCCGGCAAGGTGCTTGTCTATCCGTCGCCTAGAGGCTCCGGCGGCTTTGTAAGCTACGGCAGAGGCAAAAATATACCGGCGGCGTTTGTGCACACGGAGACGTGCCCCCTGGCGGTGGCCTGCGCGATGGTCGCGCGGATTCCATCCATGACGGATTTCGAGCGGGACCCGATGGAGGTCATCGAAACAGGGGATATGGTCCTCGTCAACGCCGACGAGGGATATATCGAGATCACAAAAAAAGAAGGATGACAAAACGGATTAAAAGTGATTGGGCCGAAAGAGCAGCTTGCCGCGGAATCTGAGAAAGGGCCGCCCGCCGCATCGGGCCGCGTCTGTCGGCGTCGGCGCCGGCTGCTGAAACCGGATGAAGGGAAAAGCGCGCCAATAACAAGGATCGGAGAATCCATCACATAAATAACCTATGAAGGAGACTATGAAATGAAAAAAGTATTGTCGTTATTGATCGCAGTCCTCATGATCTTCACACTTTTCGCGTGCAACGCCAAGGACAAGCCCTCGGACAGCAACTCCCCGTCGGCCGCCCCGTCGTCCGCGGCGCCCGCGACCTCCGAAGCGCCGGCGGGCGAAACGACGTCGGAAGCGGCGCCCAGCACGGCGGTTGACCCCTCGGTCAACGCCGACGAGATCGGCTTTTTCGAATCCGGCGTCGACCCCCAGTCCAGGGATACGTATAAAATCGTCTGGGCATATGTGTATACCCTCATGCTGTTTGAAAAGATGACCGAATGCTACAGGAACTATCAGGAAAAGCTGAACTTCGAGCTTGAAACGATGACGGCCGAGTCGGACATCGACCGCTATCTGATCAATATCGAAACGCTTGCGGAGCAGGGGACGGACGGCTTCCTCATCCATATCGACGTGGCTACGAAGGAACGCATCGTCGAGGTGCTCGACGAGACGGGCGTTCCCTACGTCGCCCTGTTCAACACCGTCAGGGATGCCGACGGCCACAACCTTGTCCCGACTGTCGGAACGGATCAGTACAATGCCGGCGTGACATCTCTCCAGTGGCTGCAGGACAATTACAAGACCTACTGGGGTGATATCGACACGGCGAACCTGGGACTTCTGTACACGACGTTTTCCGTGAGCGGCGACCTCAACACGCGCGCTGTCGCCACAGCGGACCGGTTCAAGGAGCTTTACCCGGACAACAGCGACAAGATATTTGAAGCGGACCAGGCGTCGGGAACCGGCTCGGCAACGGATATAGCCTATAATCTGGCCGCAGCGACATTTGCCGGCAATCCCGAAATCGACTACTGGTTTGTCACATGCACTCTGGAGATGCACGCGCAGGGCATTGCCCGGGCCGTCGAGCAGCTCCAGATGAACGAACGCGTTTTGATTGTCGATATCGGCAGCGATATCCTGACCTCCGAATGGGACACCGGTTACGACGGTGCGTGGAAATCCTGCCTCGGCATGTCCAACTACCTGTACGCAGCGCCCTCCATCTGCGGCCTCGTTTCGATGCTGGACGGCGTTTCCACGGCGGACAGCCTGTGGCCGGATATGAAGAAGGACGGCGACGCGGCCGCTTTCTTCACGACTTCCTTCGAGATGCTGACGAAAGACACCTATAAAGATTACTTCAACGGCATTGCCGAGGCAGCCGGAATGCCCCTGCCGTACGCAGGCTGATTGACCTTAACAATCTCAATCTCTTACTCAACATTCGTACCTCTCTATATAGCCGACAGCGCGCATCCGGGATGCGCGCTGTCGGGGTGTAGATAAAGTGCTAATTCGGCTTAAAGCCTCGCAGAGTTTCCGTCGCGCACGACGGAAATAAGATTAAATCCGTCATTTCCGGGGAACAGCGCTGCGGAAATGACACTTCTCATGACGGCTGTGGCTGAGCAGCCGTCATGCAAGCTTCTTGTCGACAAGGCCCTCTGGGCTTTGTCG
>CAYMLM010000224.1:0-5116 GCA_964391385.1 uncultured Papillibacter sp. | reverse complement strand
CGGAAACTCTGCGAGGCTTTAAGCCGAATTAGTACTTTGTCTACACTTTGGATCGCCCCGCCTCCGGCGGGGCGATTTTCATAATTAAAACAACTCACCCGTTGTCGGCCGGCTGTCGGCCGGTTCCGTCCAGCGGTTTGTACCAGACATTCATGCTTTCAAGACTGCCCGAAATGTCGGTGTTGTTGATGAGCGTGCCGGCCAGGGCGTAGCGCTGCTTTGCGAAGGTGATGTTCATGCCGTAGGAGACCGACCTCGCGATCGTATAAGCCGTTTTCACGCCGCGTTTTCGCATATCACGTTCCATCTCGCTCAGAAGGCTCGAGGCCAGTCCGCGCGCACGAAAGGCGGGGAGCGTGGCAAAGTCGGTCATTTCGACATTCTGCGATTGCGTGTCCATCTCGCCGGAGGACGCGGCCACAAGCTCTCCGTCGTGAAATATTCCGAAGAAAATCGTTTCCTCCTCCATGGCTCCCGACAGAAAATCGGGGTCGCGGATGGGGAAGGGGTACGTCTCGAAAACGTTCCCGTAAAGCGCCGCCAGTTTGCCGGCGTCCTCCGGTGTCAGAGTCCGGCAGAAAAAGCCTCCGTCCGGTCCGCCGGGCATGCCCGGCGCCGTCTGCCCGGCGCGCTCTATAACCCGGTCGATTTTGGTGTCGTTTGACGCGGCGGCCCTTCCTTCGTCGAAGTATTTCGCCATAAAGTAACCGTCTTCACTGCCTTGGTAAAAACGGGGCACCTGCGCCTCGGCTTCATAGCCGGCGGCGGCAAAACCCGCGCGGCAGCGCGCCGGGATTTTCGCGATGATTTTCGTATAGGCCTCCGTGCGGGCCAGCTCGGTCAGCCTGTCGATAATCCCCGGATAATCCGCGTCGGCCAGTCTCATGAGATAAACGCGGTCATTGGCTTTCCCATGCTGCACGAGCGAACGTCCGAGCGTTTCAACCCGGTCGGCGACACGCACGTCCGGTCCCGGTCTATTCGTCCTGCGCATAATTTTCACGCCTGTGAAACCGTTCGTTGTCGGCGGGGACCAGCGAAATGCCTTCGTCGAAATCGCTCAGAAGGCGGCTGATACCGATCTCTTTTTCGCGGTCCTCCGCGTCGGATTTAATGCCGCACTCATCACACATGGCCGCGCAGTCGGGCTCGTTATAACTGTCCGGCTCCCTGTAGGTTGTGATGACGCCCTCGTAGTTCCGGAGCACGACCTTCCTGGTGGACCAGGAGATCAGGTAATTGGGCATGACGGGGATTTTGCCGCCGCCGCCCGGCGCGTCTATGACATAGGTAGGTACGGCAAACCCGCTCGTATGACCTATGAGGCTCTCGATGATCTCGATTCCTTTGCCCACGGGCGTCCTGAAATGCGCCAGGCCTTCCGACAGGTCGCACTGGTACAGGTAATACGGGCGCACCCTGTTTCGGACCAGCAAATGCACGAGTTTTTTGATGATGACCGGACAGTCGTTCACACCGGCCAGCAGGACCGATTGGTTGCCGAGCGGGATGCCGGCATCGGCCATCCGGGCCAGCGCGCGCCTCGACGACGGCGTGATCTCCTGAGGGTGGTTGAAGTGCGTGTTGACCCAAACGGGATGGTGTTTTTTGAGCATGTTCACAAGCTCGTCCGTGATGCGGCAGGGGAGCACGACCGGCATCCGGCTGCCGATGCGTATCACTTCCACATGGCGTATCTTTCGGACTTCGGTCAAAATCCAATCCAGGAATTCATCCGGCAGCATGAACGGGTCGCCACCCGACAGCAGCACGTCCCGAATCTGCGGATGCTCGCGGATATAGTCTATTCCCTGTTTAATACAGTCCTTGTCCGGTATGCTGTCGACATCGCCGACCTTGCGTTTGCGCGTACAGTGCCGGCAGTACATCGAGCATACGTTGCTCACATGCAGCAGAACCCTGTCGGGATACCGGTGCGTCAGGCCCGGCACGGGCGAATCCCTGTCCTCAGCCAGCGGATCGGACATTTCGTGCGACTGTATGATCAGCTCGCTCGGATTTGGGAATGACTGCTTAAAAACAGGATCGTTACTGTAATTATCCCGGTTGATCAGCGACAGATAATACGGCGTGATCGACAGCGGAAATTTGCCGAGTGTCTGCTCGATTTGTTCCCTTTCCGCAGGCTCGAACCGAACGCCCAGCAGTTTTTCGAACATGCCGATATCCGTGATGCTGTGTTTAAGCTGCCACTTCCAATCCGTCCACTGTTTCTCAAGAACCTCGGTACCGTCCAACGTCATCGCTACTTTGTCTGCCAAAAGCTTTCACCTCTTGCTTTCTCCGGTAGGATCCGGTGTTAGTATAATAAAAACAGTAACGAAAAATCCAAAACCAGTGAGGATTTTCCGTTACGTTTTACTGACAGGATAACAGATTATCGCCGCTCCGTCAAATCGCGTGCGCTTTGAGTATGTCAGCAGTATGCAGGGAAAAAAGCTCGCTGCAGGCACGGAGGATCAACCCGGCGGAGGCCTTCGGAAATGGCGTGCCGGATGCGCTTTCCTTGACACATGGGCCGTTTTTCGGTATTATTTATTGTGATAAGTTGCTTGGCATACGGTTTTTCAGTTAATGAGAAGGAGGTAAAATTTTTAAAACCAGGCATAATAGGCTGTGAAGGACGGTCAATATACAGACGTCCTAATTAACAAAGGAGGAAATATGAAAAAATTACTCTCAATACTTTTAGTACTTTTATTGGCAATATCACTTTTTGCACTTACATCCTGCGGGAAGAAGGAAGCGCCAAAGGCTGTTTTTGCCGACGCAGGATGGGACAGTATCCAGTTTCATAACGCGGTGATGATGTTCATCGCCGAAAACGCCTACGATATGGAAACGCAGGAAATTTCCGGCGATACGCCGGTCACGTGGGCGGCTCTTCTTGAAGGAGAGATTACTATCGAATCGGAAACGTGGACGGATAACGTTGCCACGTACAAGGATGATATCGCCTCCGGCAATATCATTGAGCTCGGAGTCAATTTCGATGACAACGCACAGGGCTTTTATGTGCCCCGTTATGTGATAGAGGGCGACGCGGAACGCGGCATCGAGCCGATAGCGCCTGACCTTAAAACCGTTGAAGATTTAAAAAAGTACCCCGATGTCTTCGCCGATCCCGCCGATCCCAACATGGGCCGAATCATCGGTTCCATCTCCGGCTGGGCGATTGACGAGGTCATGCGCAACAAATATGAATACTACGGCCTTGACGAGGTGTACAACTATGTCGACCCCGGCTCTGAGGCGGCGCTGGCCGCTTCCTTCGCATCCGCCTATGAAAAAGGCGAGCCGATCGTCGGCTATTATTGGGAACCGACATGGCTGACCGGTATGTACGATCTCGTCCTGCTCGAAGACGCGCCGTATGTCGACGAAGAGAGCTTCCGGGCCGGCATGACGGAGGTCCCGGCTGTGCGCCTGACAGTCGTCGTCCACAAGGATTTCTATGAAGCGGCGCCCGAGTACTGCGAGTTTTTGAGCAAGTACCAGACGTCGAGCGCCCTTACGGCGGAAGCGCTGGCGTATCTGCAGGAGACCGGCGCGGAAATGGATGAAACCGCCGTGTGGTTCCTTACGCAGCACGACGAGTTGATCGACCAGTGGCTCCCCGATGACAAGGCCGAACTGGTGCGTGACGCACTCGCCGGGTAAAAGGTAGGGGAGTGGTATAGTTGCCTGAATGGATCATAAGTTTTCCTGAAAAAATATACGTTGAGATTAAAGACCCGATCGACGCCGCTATCGATTATCTGCGAGACAACTGGGATGGTTTCTTCGACGGGGTGCAGGCTGTTCTGAACGGTATCCTCAGGGGTGTCGGCACCGTGATCGACATTATCCCGTGGTGGGTGGTCCTCGCGCTGGTTTTTGTGGCAACCTACCGTGCCGGCCGCAAATGGTCGCGCGCGGTGCTGTATACGGCGCTGCTGTTTTTTATCGGCGCCATCGGCTACTGGGATCTGATGAACCAGACGCTGACCATCATCATCACGTCGGTCATCATCTCGTTGCTGATCGGACTGCCGATCGGCGTTCTAATCTCCTCAAGCAAACGGGCAAGCGCCATCATTCGGCCGATTCTGGACACGATGCAGACGCTGCCCAGCTTTGTGTATCTGATCCCTGCCGTTATGCTCATCGGACTGCAAGGGCCCCCATCCGTCATCGCCACGACAATCTACGCCGTGCCGCCGGTCATCCGGCTGACGAGCCACGGCATTCAGCAGGTGGACAAGGAGGTTGTCGAAGCGGCCCGGGCCTTCGGTGCGACGAAATGGCAGGCGCTGTTCAAGGTGGAAATCCCGCAGGCGCTGCCGACGATCATGGCCGGCGTCAACCAGACGATTATGATGGCCATCGCCATGGTCGTTACGTGTTCGCTGATCGGTGCGCAGGGCCTCGGCCACGAGGTCATCGTCGGCATCCGGAGGCTTGAACCGGGCCGCGGTTTTGCCGCCGGCATCGCCATCGTCATACTGGCCATCATCATTGACCGGCTCACCCAGGGCATTGTCAAGCAAAAGGAGGAGCCGCAGTAATGAACAGCGAAAAAGACATCATCCTGCGCGTCGAACACCTGACAAAAATGTTCGGCTCGAAAAAGGCCCAGGCGCGCGAGATGCTCAAGGAAGGCCGTTCCAAGGACGAGATCCTCAGGCACACCGGCGTCACCGTCGCCGTCGACGATATCTCCTTTGGCGTGGAGCGCGGTAAAATCTTTACGCTGATCGGTCTGTCCGGTTCGGGCAAGTCCACCGTCGTGCGCTGTTTAAACCGGCTGCATACGGCGACCTCGGGCAAAATCTTCTTTGAGGGGCGCGATATCGAGCAGCTGACAAAGGAGGAGCTTCAGGAATACCGCCGCACGAAGGTGTCGATGGTGTTTCAGAGCTTCGGGCTCATGTCCCACAGGGATGTCTTGGGGAATGTCGCGTTCGGTCTCGAGATCCGCGGCGTCAAAAAAGCCGAGCGTGAAGAGCGGGCGATGGAGATGATCTCCATGGTCGGATTATACGGCTGGGACCGCTAGACCATCTCGAACCTGAGCGGCGGCAGGCGCCAGCGCGTCGGCATCGCCCGCGCGCTG
>CAYMLM010000223.1:0-5122 GCA_964391385.1 uncultured Papillibacter sp. | reverse complement strand
CTGCGGGCACGAAGCGGAAACAGTATAAAAAGCGGCAGGAGCGCACATCCGGCGCTCCTGCCGTTATTCATCACCGAACAGCTGAAGCTGACCGCTCTTGTTCGATATAGCTTTTCGGTCTTTGACAATGTCCTGATCGGTCGGCCGGCCGACCAGAAGCGGCGAATCTGGATCATGCCTGGAATGGTTATCCGCGACGACGCCCGCGTTATAGTTGGCGTAGCAGTATTTGCAGCCGGCCGGGCAGGTGTTGTACATACCGATATCGACGCTCTGTGCGCACCCGCACGCGGGCCTCTGGTGTTTGGCTTTTTCAATGCTTAGGCGGCGGCCCAACAGCCGCTCGAAGAGCCGCGCGTCGACGCAGCGCGCCTGCCCGACGCCGTACGGCGTCAAATCCAGGCTCTCGCCGCACGCGTCGACTTTGATGCCGTACCGGCCTGCAATCCCGGCGAACGCCTGCGCTATACAGGCCATCTGATTTTCCGTCAACGGCCTGATTCCCAGCGCGCCGGCGTTTCTTCTCGTATTCCTGTACATGTCCAAAAAACTGATCGTGCATCTGTCCGTATAGCCGCTCAGCCGCCCGGCGAGCTTTTCAAAATGCTTGAGGTGATATGTCTCGGTATAAACATCGCTCAGCAAAACGGGATCGTACCGCCAGACGACACGCGCCGGGCCGAGCGTGTCGGCCAGGCGCTGAAAAGCGGGGATGATACTGTCATCCTTTGAGCCAATGCCCGGTTCGACATCCCGGGCGTACGGCGTGAGCGTAAACTGAAAATAAAACGTGTAATCCCTCAGCGCGTCCAGCTTCGCGAGCATCGGGGCGGGATTCTTCGTCCAGAAGACGATGCCGTCGACGACGTCCGGCGAGAGCAGGACGCGGCTGATCCGGCGGAAATTTCGAGGATTGCGCACCAGAACGTATTGTTCTTTGATCCGATTGAAAAACCAATCCGAATAAAAGGCCGGGATATCCGTCCTTCGGCTCGCGCTGATAATCACTGTCTCACCTCCGTCGGTGACTGCCTTTGACAATTATCTGCGCATGGACTTCCGTTTAAAACCCGCTTCATAGAGCCCGCGGCTATTCACACGCCCTCAAGGATGACGCGCTGTCCGCGCAGGATGCCCTGCAGCTCCCGGATATATTTCTCGTCCTCGAGCTGGCGCGGCGTAACGCCGTGCCTGACGCACAGCGCGGCGGCCGCCCCGGCGGCCTGACCCGTCACCATTGTCTCCTGCAAAAAGCGCTGATATGCGCAGCGCTCGGCGCTGACGTGCTTGCCGGCGATGAGCAGGTTTTCGACCTTTCTCGGCACGAGCATCCTGTACGGCATGTCGTACGTGCCGTCGTCCGGCGGCTTGACGGTGCCGCGGCCGGACGCGGCGAGCGTGCGGGTATCGGCGACGTGGACCGCGCCCGCGGCGAACGTGTTCAGGCCGATGCAGTCGTAATGGCGCCGGCCCTCCGCGACGTCGTCCCAGCCCAGGACATAGTCGCCCATGATGCGGCGGCCTTCGCGGAAACGCAGCTCCATGCCGATTTTCGTGAGGTAGGCGTTTTTAAAGCCGGGCATGTACTTGCGGAAGGCCTTGATCGCGATTTGGATCTGGCGGCGGCACTCGACCTCGGCGTGCGTGATGTCCCAGGGGTCGCAGCTCCAGATGTTCGGCACCTGCGCCGAATGCTGGCAGTGCGCCTGCAGGTGGTTGCCGTCCGGCTTCGGGCCGATGAAAAAGCCCATCCCGGCGTAAGGGTGCCAGTCGCCGTTTTTGATGGCCTCCTCCAGGATGTCGTAAAAGCCGAGCATGTCGCCGAGCTCGCCGATGTCCTTTACGTTCCGGATGAGCTCGTACCGCTCCTCGGGCGCGCGGTTCGGGTCGCCGCGCGGGGCGAGCTGGTCGGGATGCGCCTTGATATAGGCGAGCGTCTCGTCCCAGTCGATGCCGTCGAGCGTGAAGCAGACGGACTGCGGCTCGCAGTCCTCCCGGGCCAAAAGCTCGTACTCGCAGCCGGCCCGGACCGCGATGTCGCCCTCGCCGGTGCATTCGATGACGACCCTGGCCTCGAAATATTCCCGGCCGGCCGCGTTTTCGACGACGACGCCGTGCACGTCGTCGCCGTTTTTGATGACGTCGACGACGAGCGAGTGCAGCAGCAGGTTGACGCCGTTTTCCGTCATCATGTCAAAGATCAGCAGCCCCCACCATTCCGGGTCGACAAACGTGAAGATATAGTCCGAGCCGGCGCGGTATGCGTTCAAGTCGGACGGACGCGCGTGGTTTTCGGCCAGAAGCCTGTCGTGCGTCTCGCCGACGATGCCGTCGATGACGCGCTGGCCGCGTGCGTTGTACAGATACGCGTAAGAAAAACCGGGCGGGCCGGACACGTTCATCTGGCCGCCCAGCGTGCCGAGCCGCTCGATCAGAAGGGTCTTCGCGCCGCCCCTGGCGGCCGCGATGGCCGCCGCGACGCCGGACGTGCCGCCGCCGCAGACGATGACGTCATACTTGTAGTCCCTGACCATGCTGATTCTCCTTTTCAGTTTGATTCCCAGGGCTTCCCCCGCCTGCGGCGGGGGTAAAAATATCGGGCTCTTCCGGTGGTCTCCCCGCCTGCGGCGGGGAGGAGGCTAAGGCTTCTTATGCTTTATCTGTTTGGCTTTGCTGATTTTGTTCTTTTTTCGCCCGCAGCCTCAAAGATAAATGAGGCAGTACCCATTGCCCGATGGAAATAGACGCAGGCCATGTGCGATGACCCGGGATTCTTTGGCGCCGAAGGCTCAGGCTCCTTTGGAAAGGAGCCGGCGAGCGAAGCGAGACTGAGGATTGTTACTTCACCTTGAAGTCATCGAGGCTCCTGGCAATCGTCCCGTCCGGGAGCCGGAGCGGCTCGACGATCCCCTCGCTGTGGAGCGCCCAGGGCAGGATGACGCCCGAATGGCCGCCCCGACCGCCGATGGTGACGACCTCGACGTCCAGTGGACTGCGCGTGACGGGCATGGGGTGGCGGTTTTTGAACTCGGCCGGGCGCACGGGCACAAGCCCGCGCCCGTTCACCATCGGCGTCTGGTGGCAGGCGTACGCGTGGATGTGCTCCCGGATCATTTGCTTCGTGTAGCCGTCTTTTTTAAGCATCAGGGCGTGGTCGGGCGTGAGGCACACGACCATGGGGCCCGGTATGTACGCGTTGTTGGAGCCGAGCGTCGTGCAGCAGGCTGTGATTGTGTCGAGAAGGTCGTGACCGTTCAGGCTCAGAAAGTCGATGATGTCGTGCTGCGGCTCGGCCTTGAGGACGTAGACCGTCGTGGTTTCGGCGTCGTAATGGTCTTCGTTGATCATGCTCCACTGGGCAAGCGACGGCTCCTCGGCGAAGCAGTAGGTGAACTCCGCCTGCGAGGCGAGGCAATCCAGGTCGATAAAGCCGGGAAAGGCGCGGCAGATGTTTAAAATCACGAGATTGACAGCGCGCCCGATGGTGGCGTTGGCGGGGTAGCCCGGCCCCATGCAGCCCTGCTTCCCCGAGATGCCGACCTCCTGCGCGATGGGGCCGCTGACCAGGACGAGGTTTCCGCCGGGGTGCGACGTCGTGACCGACTGGATGAGGTTGTACCTCGGGCTGTCCAGCGCTGTGAACGCCGCGATCAAAACCGGCATCGCCGTCGGTTTGCAGCCGGCCATGACGGCCGCGACGGCGACGTCGCGCACCGTAATGTCCTGGCCCGTCGGGCCGACCTCCCCGCACAGGACCCTGTCTTCCGGCCATGGACAGTACTCGAACATTTTGTCATACCGCGCCCGCGTCGGCGGAATGACCGGCAGCCCGTCGCTGATGTGCTCGGCGTTGAAGTAATCGTTGATCTCGTCCATGTAGCAGCCGGGCTCCAGGAGCCTGTCGGGCTCGGCCCCGATTGTGTCGATGACCGGAAGCAGGCCGTTCGCGGCAGGGGGGACCCTGTCGAGCTTGAACGGGATCTCGGCCGTCTTTCTTAGCTTTTCGCCGGTCGCCGTCAGGGAGTCCAGGATATACTCCCACTTCAGGTCGACCTGCGCGGCGATCTCCTCGCGCGTCGAGGCCTGGTAGACGTCCAGGGAGCACAGGCAGAGGTTCCCGGCGCGGTACGCCCCGACGCCCTCGGTGATCCCGGACCCGGGCGGGGCCGTCATGTACACCGTCGGGATGCCCAGCTTCTCGAGCGCGATCGTCACGATCGTCGTGGCGGCCGAGGTGCCCATGTCGCCGAACGCCACGACGGCCGCCGTCGGCTTCTCCCTTGCCATCCTCGCCGCGTAAGCGTAGAGCTTTTCCGTATTCTTGCCGCGGACCGTCTCGTAGTAGTCCACAAAATTCACGATGCCGAGCGCTTCAAAACGCGCCTTGATGCGGTCGAACACGGTCCCGTAGTTGCAGAAATCGAGCTTTGTGTTGTTGTAGAAAAGGATCATGCCTTTTTTCAAATCGTCCAGGGTGACGCGCGGGGCGAGCGGAATGACTTCCCGTTTCTGGAAGCCGCGGGGATCCAGCACATCGTGCAGCCTGTTGCTCATAGGTCCTCGATCCTTTCAAAAAAGATAGGGTCCCGCGATGCCTTTATGAACCGGCGCCTTTGCTGACGCCCGTTTTTTTGAATTTTTTACCCCAATCCCCGACGGGGCAGTACGACAGGCATTTCCCGCAGTTGTGCGAGGTGTGATGCTGCAGGCCGCCCTCGTTGACGGGCATGCGCCCGAGGGCGTCCTCGATGTCCTGGGGCGTCGGCTCCCAGGTGTCGATATAGTCTTCCGCCCCGCCCGTCTCTTTCCTCAAAGCCATCAGCGCGATCCGGCATTTTTCCCAGTTGACCTTGCCGTACTCGATCGCGCGTCCGTCCATTGAGCACCGGTGGATGTCGTCCGAACCGACCTCGGTGATCGCGCGTGTCGGGCAGACTCTGGCGCAGATGCCGCACTTTTCGGGCTGGCAAAGCTTATTGCCCGAGTAGAGCGGGTCGGGCTCGAGCTCGAGCTGCGTGAGGATGACGCCGAACCTGTTGCGCGGGCCGAATTCCGGCGTCAGGACGATGCTCATCCAGCCGAACTCGCCGAGGCCGGCCGCGACGGCGGCATGGCGGGTGCT
>CAYMLM010000222.1:0-5160 GCA_964391385.1 uncultured Papillibacter sp. | reverse complement strand
GCCGTCATGCTGCTGCGCCTGACCATCACCGGCGCCATGTGGATTGCTTTTTTGTTCCCCGGCATGCCCATCTCGGGCTTTGGCTGGATTGATTATCTGACCTTGATATGGGCGCAGTTCCTGCTGCTTTATTTTGTTTACAGCGCCTACGGGGCCATCGTCCGAAAATGGCAGCTTGCTTTGCTGCTCTCCTATTGCGCGCTGGTGACGCTTTGCGTGCTTGTGCTGCCATTTGGCGTGGTGTCCGGCATATACGGGATCATGAATATGATCCTGCTGCTGGTCATCCTTTTTGCGACGGCACAGCTTGCGCGGGCGGCGTGGCGCGGCCTGTCCGGCGCGCCGTCTTTGCTAGGCGCGCTGGCGTTTATATTGCTGCTGGTTTTCTACGGCATGCTCGCGCCGGACTGGTCTGCGGGCAATTACCTCCTGACCGGTTCCTCCGCTGAATACATCGCGCTGTTTCTTGTCCAATGCACCATTGTCGCCCGCCGGTATCACCGGGCCCGGAAGCTGGAGATTTCCTTCCTCAAAAGCCAGATCCGCCCGCATTTCATACATAACGCGCTGACCACCATCATCTCCGTCTCCCGGAGGGACGCCGGCCGGGCCCGGGAGCTGCTGACGGAATTCAGCAGCTATCTTCGGGGCTTTTACGATTACGATTCAGACGAGCTGATCACCCTGGAGCAGGAGCTGGCCCTCATCCGCGCGTATGCCGCGCTGGAGCAGGCGCGTTTCGGGGACCGGGTCGCGATGGATTACGAGATTGTATCCGAAAGACTGCTGCTGCCGCCGCTGATATTACAGCCGCTGGTGGAAAACGCGTTCATACACGGCCTGCGGGAGAAGGACGGCGGGGGGACGGTGCGGGTCTACGCCCGGAAAACAGCCGGCGGGAAGGCTCTGCTCGGCGTCCGGGACGACGGCGTCGGCCTGAAAAAGGTTGCCTCCGGCCGGCAGGGCGTCGGCATAGAGAACATCAACCGCCGCCTGTCGCGGCTTTACAGGACGCAGCTGACGTTTTCCGAACCGGAGGGCGGCGGGTGCGAGGTCAGCATGGAAATACCGTGGAAGGAGGCCGCCGCCGATGCGCGTGTTCCTTGTTGACGACGAGCTCCACTGTTTGGAGGAGCTCCGGTGGCAGATCCGGAAATACCCGGATATCGAGATCCTCCGAGCCGATACCGATCCGCTTGCGGCGCTGGGGGCCGCGGCGGACGCGCGGCCCGACGCTGTTTTCCTGGACATTGACCTGCCGGGAATGAACGGGCTGGAGCTGGCTCTGCGTTTTCAGGAGGTCTGCCCCGGCGCGATCGTCATTTTTGTCACCGCCCACGCGCAATACGCGCTGGAAGCGTTTCGCGCGTTTCCGCTGGATTTCCTGCTGAAGCCCGTAAAGGAGGCCCGGCTGGACGAAACGGTCAAGCAGCTGCGCGCACGGCACGCGCTTCTCCGCCCGGCGTCCGCCCCGGATACACGTATTCGGATCCGGTGCTTCGGGAGCTTTGAGCTGGACGCGGGCAGGGAGGTCAAATGGGGGACGCGCCGGGTGCGGGAGCTGCTTGCTTATCTCATCGACCGGCGCGGCGCCGCTCCGTCCAGGGAAGAGCTTTTAGACGCTCTCTTCGGCGGACAGTCCGACAAGAACACGGCCAACAACCTGTATATGACCATCTACAGGCTGAGAAGCCTGCTGTCCGTTCTGGACCCATCGGGCGACTGCGTCCGAATGGCGGAGGACTACGCCCTGTATCCCGCGCCCGGAGTCTGCGACGCTGCCGATTTCTTTACTTTTGCCCGGGACAACGCCGTTATCGACGTAAAAAACGCCGCGGAAGCCTCGCGGATGCTGGCCCTGGCCAGGAGGCCGTATCTGGAAAACGAGCCCTTTGAGTGGGCGGCGGAAAGCGCCCGGGAGCTGGAGACCGAGTATGAGCGCATTGCGCTGGGCCTGGCCGGACATCATGCCGCCGCGGGCCGATACCCCGAAGCGGAAAATGTGCTCAACGCGCTGCTGGCCCGAAACACCCTGTGCGCCGAGGGCTACGAGGCGCTGCTGGACCTCTGCCTGCAGACCGGGAACCGCGCTGCCTACTGCCAGCGGTATGAGCAATATGCCCGTATGCTGAAAAAGGAGCTTCGGGTCAGGCCGCCGGCCAAGTACCGCCAACAATACGCCGCCGAAAAGCATTAGGTCCACAGCGTCAAAAACGCCCTTCGGGGCGTTTTTTGTTTGTTCGGGTCTGTTAGATTTTGTGAGATGGTTTTGATACGATACGGGACACACAGACGGAAGGGGAGTGATTGGTCATGCGCGTAATGGTCGTGGACGACGAGCAGCCCTGTCTGGACGACATGGTCTATCTGCTCTCCCAATATGACGGCGTGGACATCGCCGGCGTGTTCACGCAGCCGGCGGAAGCCCTGGCGGCTGTTCCTGACCTGCGGCCGGACGCGCTGTTCCTAGACCTGTCCATGCCGAAGCTCAGCGGTCCGGAGCTGGCGGAAAAAATTCTCGCGCTCCTGCCCGGGGCCCGGCTTGTCTTTGTCACCGCTTATGCGAAGGAGCTCGAAAAGGTCCGCCGCCTGCCTGTATTCGGCAGCCTTTTAAAACCGGTAGTAAACGCGAAGCTGAACGAGCTGATGAAGCGGCTGCGCGAGTTGTAATTTTTTAAAGAAGA
The DNA here is from genome assembly GCA_964391385.1 of uncultured Papillibacter sp. Classification (GTDB taxonomy): domain Bacteria; phylum Bacillota; class Clostridia; order Oscillospirales; family Oscillospiraceae; genus Sporobacter. Next base: position 2,476 of record CAYMLM010000222.1, on the reverse strand, counting down.
GGTGTAATCGATGAAGAAAAAGCTGACGGCATGGCTTCTAAGCCTCGCGCTCGTCGCGATCCTGTTGCCCGCGCATACGGCGCTGGCGGACGCGCCAAACCCTTCGATGACGCTCACTACGGCACGGGCGGCCGGCGCAAAGCTCACGCTGAGCATACAGGCCGCCAACCCGGACGACCTGGCATCGGTCTGGGTCGACCTGAACGGCAACGGGACAAAAGAGACGGGTGAGGACACGGTGGGGCCGTATATACAGTATACCATCGCGTCGCCGACCATAACGGTTTATGGCAAGGTCACTGTTTTCAACTGCCAGGTCTCGGAGCTGACAGCGCTCACCGTGTCGGAGAACCCATATCTCACGGAGCTGACCTGCTCCAGTAATCAGCTGACCGCGCTGGACGTAACGCAAAACGGGGCGCTGACGAAGCTGGAGTGCCGGAGCAACCTGCTAACTGAATTGAATGTGACGCAGAATGCGGCGCTGACAAGGCTCGATGTGTATGGCAATGCGCTGGAGACGCTCGACCTGACGCACAACACGCTGCTGTCCTATCTGAACTGTTCGAACAACAATTTGTCCGCCTTGGACGTCACGCAGAATACGGCGCTGACAACTCTGATCTGCAGCAGCAATCCGATTAATGTATTGAATATTATTTCAAATATTCTGATCATAAACCTGCAGTGTGCCAATAACCAGCTCGGCGCGCTGGATGTGTCGCACTGCACCGGGCTGACTGAGCTCAACTGCCGCAACAATGCCCTGACGGCTCTGGACCTGTCGGCGAACACCGCGCTGATAAACATTTATTGTACCAATAACGCGCTGACCTCGCTGCTTTTGCCGGCGAGCGCCACGGTCATGAGGCTGGAATGCGAAAAAAACCTGCTGACAACGCTGGATGTGTCGCCCATTACCCAAGTGACCGTTCTCAACTGCGCTGTCAATGCGCTTTCGTCGCTGGATGTGTCGCAGAATATGAAATTGACGCAGCTGAAGGTTTACAGCAATACCATTAAGGGCGCGGCCATGACAACGCTGGTGAACGGACTGCCGACCATCGACCCCGCCGCCGTCAAGCCAGGTTACTATAAGCTGTATGTCATTGACACGGCGGCCTCCCCGGCGGACAGCAATGTCGCGCCTGTCCCCGACGTGGCTGTCGCGACAGGGAAGAACTGGAACGTGCTGGACTGGAGGGACGGCTATGAGGAGACCTACCCCGGCAGCGTGCCGACACCAGGCCCCGCCTGCGAGATCGTCGGCGGCGCGCAGTACGAGACGTTGGAGGAGGCTGTTGCCGACGTGCCGGCCAATACGCCGACGACGATCCGGCTGCTTCGGTCCTTAGGCGTGGCTTCGACGCTGACAGTCGGGGCCGCGAAGAGCATTACGCTCGACCTCAACAGCTTTGAGCTGACCGTCACCGCCGCGGCCGGCGCGGCCCTGGACGTCGGCTACGGCGGGAGCCTGACAACGACGGGCGCGGGAGCGATGACCCTGACGGGTGCTGATTATGGAATCATCGCGCATGACGGCGGGTGCGCCGCGATTTCCGGCAGCGTGACGGCAACTGGCAATACGCAAAGCCATGAAAACGGCGCGGGCATCAGCGCCGGCGGCTCGGGCGTTTCCGTCACCGTGGACGGCAGCGTCACGGGCGATATGTGCGGGGTCAGCGTCAATAATGGCGCCCAGGTCACCGTCACGGGCAGCGTGACGGGGCATAACAGCGCCGTGAGCGCCGATACCGGGGGCCGGGTTGGCATCGGCGGCAGCGCCGCCGGCAGCGGCGCGGGGGTTCAGGCGGACAGCGCGACGGTCGAGATCACCGGCGGTGTCACCGCCTCGGGCCCCAGCGGCTGCGGCATTCTGGCAATTCATGCCGCGACAGTCACCGCCGGGGCCGGCGTCACCGCTGCGCGCCAGGGTGTTTCGGCGCTATATCAAAGCAGCGTGACCATCGCCGGAGACATCGGCGTCACAAACAATAATCATGAAGGAACGGCCGTTATCGCGGGGACCGGCTCTGCGGTTACAGTGGGCGGCGATGTCACGGGCGGCGCCTGCGGCGTCGGCGCGGAGACGGGCGGCACCGTCGGCATCCAGGGAGATATCGAAAGCTATTACTGCGGCATCAACGTGTCGGAGAGCGCCGATGTATCAGCCCGCGGGGATATTTCCGTGGACGGCACCATCGGCGTGGGCGTCAACGCCTACAGCGCCGCCACGGCCACCGTCGACGGGTCCGTCCAGGCGCACAAGACGATGACCTTCGGCGAATCCGACGGCGCGCTGATATCGCCCACGACGAAAGAGGGCTACCTGACCTATTCCGACGGCGGGGAGTATCCGAGCTATGTCTGGCTTAAGGACCATACGGCGCCTTTTGTCACGACGGGGGAAATTCTTGACCTGACCGCCACAAGCGCGCTTGTCCTCGGTGAGACAGAAAGCGGGCTTGACGTCACC
>CAYMLM010000221.1:0-5161 GCA_964391385.1 uncultured Papillibacter sp. | reverse complement strand
CGACAGAAAGGAGCCGATTATTATGCAATTGCCATATAACAAAAAAATGACTCCAAGGGCAATCAAGCTAAGGAAAGACGCAACGCCGCAGGAAAAAAGCTTTGGTACTGCTTCCTGAACAAATATCCGGTGAGATTCAAACGCCAGAAACCAATCGACAACTTTATAACGGATTTTTATTGCGATACCGCAAAGCTGATCATCGAACTGGACGGTTCTCAGCACTACACGGAAGACGGCCTCATGTACGACGAAACCCGCTCGGGAATACTCGAACATTATGGTCTTAAGGTACTTAGATTCACAAATTCTGACGTTGATGAAAATTTCAAAATCGTCTGTGAGCAGATAGACGAAATGGTAAAACAAAGAACGGGAGAATCCTGATACAACGGGGTTACCCCCTCAGTCGCCTGCGGATGGCCTCAGGCGCTTGTGTGGTTACCACCCCCTCGGTCGCCTGCGGGCGACAGCTCCCCCAAGGGGGCGCTGGGACGCGGAGCATGGGGGCGGCAGCGGATTCCTCTGTTGGCGGAACGCCTCCTGCGGGGCATGGGGCGGCAGCCCCATACCTTTTTTGGGCGGCGGGCGGGATTTGAAATTAAAATTAGCGCGAATGATACATGCAAAGGCCGACGGGCCGATGAGTCATCGGCCCCTACGGGGACGAGAGGTGCGAAACGGAGATACGGAGACGAGCGAACACGGCGGGGTGAGGACATCCCGCCGTATGCAATTAACGGCGTTTTATCATGTTCGTTGTTGCTATTGTAAAGAAATATGCGTATAATATAGGAAGAATATCTTTATATCCGGTCCCGGTGAAAGGGGAGAGTGAAAAGTGCTGATCAAGTCGTCGTCCGCGCTGCGCAACGACTATGACAATCTGGTGAAGCTGTCGCGCGAAAAAAACGAACCGATCTATATCACACGAAACGGCGAGGGCGAAATGGTCTTTCTGCCGATCGAGGCTTATGAAAAGCGCGAGGCGGAGCTCAAACTGTTACAGAAGCTGCTGACGGCGGAAAGAAACCGTCTGGCCGGCACGCCGACGCATACGACGCAGTCCGTGCGCGCGGAGCTTGAGGACATTTACGATGAGTGACAGGCAGATCGTCCTGCTGGGTGAGGCGCGGATGGAGCTGCGGGACATCGCCGCATATCATAAGCTGAAGGTGGGGCCGCAGTCGGCCCGGCGGATAACAAACCGTATCCTTGACGCGCTGGACCTGCTGGCCGAGTTCCCGGAGATGGGCGCGGTCCCGCCGTCCGCCATGATCGCGGAGGCGGGCTTTCGCTATTTGATCGTGGACGCGTATCTTTGCTTTTACAGAATACTGGACGGACAGGTCTTCGTTTATCATATCGTCCATGGCGGCGCCGACTACATCAGGCGGCTGTTTTAGCGCGCCGTTTCTTTTTTGTGCACGTCTCCTGCGGGGCATGGGGCGGCAGCCCCATATCTTTAAGGGCGGAACGCCTCCTGCGGGAGGCGGGGCGGCAGCCCCATTCCTTTATTGGGCGGCGGGCGGGATTTGAAATAAAAAAGTATGAATATAGCATAAAAGGCTGACGGGCCGATGGTGGGCATCGGCCCCTACGGGGACAATCCTCAGTCAGCTGCGCTGACATGCTCCCAAGGTTCCGCTCACGGAACCTTACAAAGGAGGCTTACGCTTCGCGGAGCCTTGTTGTGCTGACATGCTCCGCATGAACAATCCTCAGTCAGCTGCGCTGACAGCTCCTTTCCAAAGGAGCCTTTGGACGAAAGCCCGGCGGGCGATTGATAATCGCCCCTACAAGGACGAGTGTACGAAACGGAAAAAGGAGAGCGGTATGTACGAGTATGTGATTTTTGATTTCGACGGCACGATAGCGGACTCGGAAGCGGTCGTCACCGAGATGATCGTCGGCCTGGCGGAAAAATATAAGGTCGGCAGCCTGACGCAAAAGGAGATCAAGCACCGCTTGCAGCTTCCGCTCGTAAGAAAGCTCAAGCTGTATTCGTTTATCAAAAAAATAGACGACGAGTTCAAGCAGCTGTATTACGAAAACGTCCAGCGCATCCCGCCGTTTGACGGTATGCCGGAGATATTGAAAACCCTGAACCGGACAGGCCTGAGGCTCTCCATTATCACGTCGAACAGGGTCACCAATGTCGAGCTGTTCCTGAATTTATACGGAATCGATTTTATCGAGCGTGTCATTACATCGAAAGGGCTCCACGGCAAGCACAAGGCTTTGAGTGAGTTCAGGAAAAAATACGCCGGTGACGGGCAGCTTCTTTATGTCGGGGATGAAATCCGCGATATCGAGGCGTGCCAGAAGGCAAACGTCGATATGGCCTTTGTGAAATGGGGCCTCGACGGGAGCGAGGATATCGGGAAATACAAGGTGAAGTATATCGTGAATACACCGTCGGAACTGTTGGAGGCTATGAAATCATGACGGCGCATTCGTGCGGTCCTGGCAAAAGGCCGGTCTACGACCTGTGGCTGGACAAGCACCGGGCGATCCTCGAAACGTCGCGGGACGCGCCCGTTTTGGACCTGGGCTGCGGGTACGGCAACGTCTGCCTGTATCTTGCCGAGCGCGGCTATCGTGTGAGCGCCTGCGACATAAAGCCGGCGGCGGTTGAAAACGTGCGCCGGTTCGTCCCGTCCGCCGAGGCGCGGCTTATAGACATGCGCGGAGGCCTGCCGTTTGCGGGGGAGACGTTCCGGGTCGTCGTGGCGGACCTGAGCCTGCATTATTTCCCGTGGGCGGAGACGGTCCGGATTGTGCAAGATATCGCCGGCGTTCTCCGGGACGGCGGATATCTGCTGTGCCGGCTCAATTCCGTGGTCGACTTCAACTTCGGCGCGGGGCAGGGCGTCCCGATCGAGGAGAATTATTATGAGATCGACGGCCTGAGGAAGCGTTTTTTCGACCGGGCGCAGATCGACGCTTTATTTGCCGGCTGGGAGATAGAGTATATCCGCGAGGACAGGCTGGACCGGTATAAAAAGCCGAAGATGCTCTGGGAGCTGGCGCTGCGGAAAATATGAATTCGCGCACGGCGGCGGCCCGGGCGGAGAGAAAAAACCGGATCAAATGAACGGGGGACGCCGAAATGGACGAAAGGCTGATACTGCGCAAGTTCGGCAACCGCTACATCGCGGACGAAACGACGTACAAAATGGGCATCGACATGCGCCTGGCCCGCCATCTGGCGGCCCGGTTCAAGGGCCGGACCGTGCTCGAGACGTGCACCGGCGGCGGCTTTTCGGCCATCCCGATCTCCAAGTACGCCGAGCGCATCTACACGTTCGAGACCGACGGCGCGCGTCTGGAGGCGGCGCGGAAAAATGCCGTATTGTCAAGGGCGGACAGGAAAATCACGTTTATCCATCATGACGTGACGGCGTATGACCTGGCGTCGCTGCCGGAGACGATCGACGCCGCGTTTATCGACCCGGACTGGGCGGACGGGGGGCCGGAGCACGCGTACCGGTTTATCGGTTCCGCGACGCGGCCGCCGTCCGATACGCTGCTCGAGAGGGTCTTGGCGGTCACGCCGAACGTGACGCTCGTCCAGCCGCCGCTGATCGACCCGGCCGAGTTTGCGGGCCTGCCGCCGCACGAGCTGGAACGGCTGTATCTGGGCGGCTCCTTCGAGCTGTTCTGCCTGCACTTCGGGGAGCTGGCAAACGCGGTCGGAGAGACGGAATACAGGGTGCGGTAAAAAAAGGACGCCGGAAGGCGTCCTGAAAAACAGGCGGATTGATTGTCCAAAGCGCCTGTGGTAGAATGCGGACGGAGTTGATAAAGATGATGAACGACGGAAGATTCAAAGGCCTCGTCCAGTCGGAGGCCATAGACGGCGAGGCCGTCATTACGCTCAGGGAGGAGGCCGTGCTGTTTGAGAAAACGGGCCGGTCGCAGACCGTGCCGTACTCGGCAATCGACGCGTTCTCGGTCATAAATTACCGGCTCGTGATCGACGCGGAGGGGAAGAGGATCACGGTTTCGCAGATGGGGCGCGACACGGATGTGCTGTGCCAAAAGCTTTGGGATGCCTATAACACGCGCACGCTTAAAGCGCTTTTCGTCGAGGGCGCGCCGTCCTTCGAAGCCGAGGGCGAGTACCGCTACCGCGACGACGGCGGCCAGTCGCAGGGCGAGGCGAAGCTTCTGCTTTTCCCGGACTGCCTGTGCATCCTGCCGAAGAGCGCCGAGGGCCGGAGGGTCCCGCTGTGCTTCATGGAAGAGCCCGTCCTCGAGGGCTTTACGATCAAAATGACGCTCGACACGGGCGAGACGTACGAGCTGATCCGACTCGGGGACAGGACGAAGCGCCTGTGCGACCTGATCCGCGAAAGCCTGCTGACGATACATAACAACGCGATCGCCGCGGCCGGGGCGGTCGACCCGGCGCTTGACGCCAAACAGGCGTCCGATATCGCCTGGCTTATACCGGAGGGCGCGGCGGCGTCCATGGCCGCGCTCGGCGCGATCGCGCCGTCGTTCGTCGGGGCGGCGGAAAAGCGGATCGGGGCCAGCCGCGCGGCGGAACCGTACGCGTTCTTCAGGGAAATCTGCCCGCCGGACCGGCTGTACGCCGGCATGAAAACCGGTCTCGGCCGGGAGGAGGAGGAGGACGAGGCCGGCGTCGTGTGGGTCACCGCGGTAAAGGCCGGGGACGGCGGCGGCGTGGCCGCCGTAGAGCTGGCGGTCGGCGGCGCGGACGCCGCGGCAACGTATATCTATCGGTTCGCGGGGGAGCCGGCGGCGTTTTTCAGGCGGCTCAACCACGCCATGGAGGCCGTGGGTTTCCGGCGGGAGGTCGTCTCCGTGCCGGACGGCGAGCTGCGGAAAAACGACCTGTACGTGATGGCGGTCAAGCGCACCGGGGCGCTGCGCTTTTTGCGCGGCTGCTTCGCGGGGCGGGCGATCCACCGGTCGCCGGAGTCCTGGAAGAAGAGCGTCCGGGAGTGGATGGACGGGTGAATTGCAAATTGCGAATGGCGAATTGCAAATGGCAAATGAAACGAGAGATTTGAGTAAATCGTAACTTTGAGTGAAGACGGTTAAAGGCCCCAGTCCTTATTTGGGAGGGACGGGCCGAATAGATTAAATGAAGTCAAAAAGGGATGGCGCGAAATGCGCCATCCCTTTCAGC
>CAYMLM010000220.1:0-5200 GCA_964391385.1 uncultured Papillibacter sp. | reverse complement strand
GGAAAAATACGCCGGAGAGGGCAAATGCCCGTTCCGGCGTATGCGTTGTCGCATCAGATGTAAAGCGCGGCGCCAGGACCGCCGTGGCACCCTACATGATCGTCTCGGGTTCCCAGTCGTCCGGACGCTCTTCCGCCTTTTCCTCCTTCTTGTCTGCAAATCCAAAACGCATCGTGATCTTGCCGTCGGGCAGACGGACGCCCATCATGTCGCCGCGCAGGCGGACAAATTCGTTTTGCGTCACGTCGTTCTTCGCCGAGTCGGCCAGAAACGCCCAGTAGCCGTCGGGCGCGCGGTCAAGCGGCACGCCGTCGTCGATCATGGCCTGGCGCACGCTTATGCCCTCCAGATCTCTCGGCCGGACGCCCTGTTTCAGGCACAGGTCTGCGGCGACGCCGGCGGCCTGTCCCGTGGACATGCAGATGGAGATGATGCGCACCGCCGCCATGGCGTGAAATTCCGACGAGACGCAGCGGCCGGCGACCAGCAGGTTGTCGACCTTCAGCGGCACGATGCAGCGGTACGGAACCTCGCAGTAATTGGTCGGGTTCGTGTAGACCGAGCAGCTGCCCTCCTCGGGCGGGCAAAACGGGTGCATCGCCTTGTCGCAGGGCTCAGTATAGTTGATCGCGCCGGGGATCGGCTCCTTCGCGTGGATATGATGCCGGAAACCCCAATACCCGCTCGTCGGATGGTGCGTATCGTATATCTCGGGAAATTTGGCGATGCTGTCGTCGAACTTGACGCCCGCCGCGATGTCCGTATCCTTCATGACATATTCGCCCACGATCCGGCGGGAATCCCGTATGCCCGGCAGGCAGCCCATGCCGGATATGCGGCAGTTCTCAAAGCCCGGGACATATTTCCGGTAGGCCTCCTGGAGCCACAGCCCCTGCTGGTGCTGCTCGACGATCTGGCGGGAGAGGTCCTCCACGTCCAGATTGCGGTTATAGTAGCTGTGGCCAACGCAGAAGGTCACGTCGGCGTTTAAGTCGGGCGTGCCGGGGATCTGGTAGATCAGCCCGCCCGGGAAGAGCGGATACGGCAGGTCGCCGTTTGCAACGGCCTTGTCCATACACTCGCCGGCCAGGCACATGCTCTTCGGATAGCCCTTGTTGTCCTCGACCCACTTCTTGTTGGCCGTACGGTATTCCACCATGTTGACGTTCGACATGCGGAAGCCCATCGTATGCGCCAGATTCAGCCCCATATACTCCGCGTTTCCGACCTCGTAGGGGACGCCGGCAAAAGCGGCGATGTCCGCGTCGCCCGTGGCGTCGATGAAGATCCGGGCTTTGATCTCGCTCCGGCCGGATTTCGAATAGCAGACGACGCTCCGGATGTTCTCCCCGTCCATGACGACGTCGGCGGCGCGGATCCCGTAAAGGATGCGGCACCCCGCCTGCAGCAGCATCGTCTCCATCTCCAGCTTGCACATCTCCGGGTCCACGGCCGGCGTATGCGGCGTATCGAAGAGATACCCCTTTTTGTCGAGCCGGCCGAGAAGCTCCTTGCAAAGACCCTCGATCATGCCCGCGACGCCCGTCACATAGCCGTTCGTCATCAGGCCGCCCAGGCTGTTCATGTTTTCGATCAGGAGCGTGCGCAGGCCCCTTCGGGCCGACGCAACGCCGGCGGCCACGCCCGCGCAGCCTCCTCCGACGACGAGAACGTCAACATCATACTGGTTCAAACAGATCTCCTCCTTGTTAAATTGGACGGCGCTCCGTTTGCTGCGGCCGTATCCAAATCATATGACATCATTCATATTACAATACGAACCGGTATATTTCAACAAAATAGGCGCTCTCAGGCATGCGAGTTTAGAAACAGGCCATAACCCCGTAAACATTGGCGATCTTCAGCAAGCGCTTCGGCTGCAGCCTGACGGGAACCGCGCAGCATGAAGCTGACAAAATCGACCATTTTATTACAATGTTCACATAAATTAGCCGTTATGATTATTGATTATTTACATAACTTTTTCGCCGTTTACCTCTTGACGTCCGGCAGCAATCGTGCTATCATGTAAATTACCAAAAAATTAATAACTGAATATTGTTAATAGCAAACTTATTGAAAAATAAGGACGCAAAGCTACAGGGTCTAAAGTAGATTTACTATGACAGCCAGTTGCCGATATTTTGACGCATGTCTGCGACGTCTTTTCGCGACGTCTTTCGTGGCGTTTTTTACGACGCTTGAAGTAGACTGCGATCTTAACGTAAGTAATTGTGTAAAGTCATTGCCCTATTGGCGCGTCCAATAGGGCTTTTTATTTTGCGTTGAAACGCGGCTTATTGAGATCGAGAGGTTCCCAGATGAACATAACAATGGCGATCGTTTTCGGGACAGCCGGATTGGCGGCCGGCTGGTTTATCCCGGCCGCCGCGGAAAAAACAATCGTATATAAGTACAAAAAACGGGGAAAAACGCTGACGGAAGACACGCGTTATGACTCACTTGCCCTCAAGCTCCTGTGTCTTGCGGCGGCCGGAGCTCTGTGGGCGGCAGCCGGGGCGTTTTCCTCCGGCCCGATACAGGCCGTTCTGCTCGCCGTGATCCTTTATGACACGCTTGTGATCGCCTTGATCGACGTCCGCACGCGTATGATCCCGAACGAAACCGTCCTGCTCCTGGCGCTGTCCGGACTCGCCCTGCGCGTGGTCGTCTACGGTATCCCGTCCGTCCTGCCGGCGATCCTCTCCATGCTGGCGGTCATGGTCGTTTTTACGGCGCTCGGCTCCTTTCTGGGCAAGGGCTCGGTCGGCGCCGGCGACGTCAAGCTGGTCGGGGCCATCGGCCTCGTCCTGGGCTGGCCGTATATCCTCTACGCTCTTGTCGGGATGAGCGCGCTGATGCTGCTCTGGTGCGCGGGCGGCCTGATCGCGAGGAAAATGACGCTGAAAAGCATGCTGGCTTTCGGGCCTTTCCTGACTGGCGGCGCCGCCATCGCCATTATCGCGTCCATCGCCGGCTTTTAACCGGCACTTCTAAACGGTTAACCTTATCCATCACAATCAATTTCAAAGCGCTCGGCTTTGAAATGATAAATAAAAAAATCGGGAGGGCATTACAATGAAAGGTATCTTGAATTGGTTAAGGACAGAGGAAAGCGGACAGGGCATGGTGGAGTACGGTCTGATCATCGCGGGCATCGCGATTGTCGTCATGGGCGCGATCTTCCTGCTTGGGCCGAAAATCTCAACACTGTTCGACAATGTCGGAACGCAGCTTGAGTCTGCCGCGCCGGCCGCGACCTGATCGGACGGAAAACGAGGCAAGCCAGACCCCGGCCCCAGGGACGCGGGGTCTGGCTTGTCTCGTAATACGGCGGGGATTCTGATAGGCCCGCGCGTCTTGCGACCTTGCGGCCGGTTTTTGGAGGTGCTGACATGAAGCTCAAAGATGAAAAGGGCCAGTCCATCGTCGAGCTGGCCCTCATCCTGCCGATCCTGATCGTCCTGCTCGGCGCGATCATTGATTTCGGATGGCTTTACAGCTGCAAGATTTCCGCCACCAACGCCGTCCGGGAGGCCGCGCGCTACAGCTCAATACATATCTACGACAGCTACGCGGATGATGACCGGGCCATCGCGCAGAGCATCGTCCTCAACGGGGCGGTTCAGCTGCCGGAGGACACGACGACAGTTACCCTCAACTGCCTGGACTCAGACTCGGACGGCGCCGACGACTCGGTACGGGTGACCGTCACGTCGCCGATCCGGCTTCTGACCGGCATCTCCTCAACGATTATGGGAAAAAGCGAGATAACGATCTCGGCCGAGAGCATCATGAGAATCGAAAACTGAACGCGCGGCGTTATACGTGAGGATATTCTCTATGAAAAAGATAAAAATCCTGGCACTCTTTCTGGCTTTGATCACCGCGGGCGTCCTGTTCTGGTACTTGAGCCTGCCGGACGACAAACCGGTCGAGCCCCCCAAAGCCAACGTGGTTGTCGCCAAAAGCGACATACCGGAAAACACGGTCATTACGGACGAGATGGTCGAGCTGTCCTCCGTTCCTGTCGATCTCATCCTGGCGCAGACCTTTGGCGGTGTGTCGGATGTCGTCGGCATGACGGCCCGCTCGGCGATCGTCAGGGGCGAGCAGATCGTCGCGGCGCGCCTTGTCGAGATCGGCTCCGCCGACAGCGGCTCGCTGGCTTACAGGGTGACGCCCGGCATGCGCGCCATCACGATCGGCGTCAACGACACGACCGGGATTAAAAGCATGGTCCATCCGGGCGACCATGTCGATATCATCGCCCAGTATCAGGTGGATGAATTTGTTATGAATGTCGATGGCGAACTGGAAACAAAAACGGTGCCGGAGGCAAAACTCCTGCTCCAGATGAAGCTGGTCCTTGCCGTCGACCAGGTCATGCAGCAGTCGGGCTCGCCCGCCTACACAACGCTGACGCTCGAGGTGACGCCGGAGGAAGCCGTCCGGCTGAGTCTCTCGGAGAACAGCGGCTTAGTACGGGCCATCCTGCGCTCGCCGCTCGACGAGGAGACGGTCGGCGGCGACTCAATCTCAATTCTGGAATTAACCGGCTCGGATTTACTGCCTGAATGAAGCGCCGATACGGCGCTGTGCCAAATTTGCCGCCGCGCGGCGGAACGGAGTCTGCTATGAAGATCACTGTACTGTTAGTCGGCAAGCTCGAAAGCACGCTGCAAAAAATGAGACGGTTTATAAACGATGACGAGATTTCCGTCATCGGCGAGACGGCGGGCGGCGCGAAGGCCCTCGACAAAATCGAAAACCTGTCTCCCGATATCATTGTCATGACGCTCGGCGCGGGCGATATGGACGTGCTCAATCTGACTGAGAGAATACTGCTGCACAGACCGCGCAGCTTTGTCATACTGCTTTTGGAGCAGATGAACGTGGAGACACTTCAGCAGGCCGTGCGGATCGGCGCGCACAATGTGACGGAGTTCCCCACCTCCGAAAAGGAGTTTGCCGAATACATCAAGACCGTTTATACGAGCGAGACGACGCGGCTCCAGGCGCTCAGCGACAAATCAAGCCTGTCCTGGATGTCCCGCGTGATTACCGTCTTCGGCTCCAAAGGCGGACTGGGCAAAACGACGATCGCCACCAATCTCGCCGTCAAGCTGGCCTCTTACAAAAAGAAGGTCGCTCTAGTCGACCTGGACCTGCAGTTCGGCGACGTGCACGTCTTTCTGGA
>CAYMLM010000219.1:0-5221 GCA_964391385.1 uncultured Papillibacter sp. | reverse complement strand
TTCGTTTCGGCCGATTATTTCACTGGTACGGGTCGCCGTAGCCAAATTTGTCCAGCGCGCGCGCGGCGGCCGCCAGGCGCGGGCCGGGACGCACCATCATGCTCGAGCTGTCGTTTAAGATACGGCCGCTTGTGACCGCGGTGATGCTTTCCCAGCCGGCGCGCGCCTTGATTTCCTCGACCGGGTCCGGCGCGCCCTCGAAGGACATGGTTGTCGTGACGATGTAGTCGGGATTGCGGTCGATGACCTGCTCCTCGCTGACCTGCGCCCAGCCCTCCGTATCCGCGAAGATATTCTCAAGGCCGAGAATGGACGCCAGCTCCTCCATAAACGTGCCGCTGCCGGCAGCCCACAGGCCGTACTCGAGCGGGGAGACCTCGAAGTAGATCGTCCCGCCGCCGCCCTCGGGGACCTTTTCGCTCAACTCGTCGAAGGTGTTGCGCATGGAGTCGATGACGCCGGCCGCCGCGTCGTCCTTGCCCGTGATCGTGCCGATCAGCCCGATCGCCTCGAAGACGCCGTCGATGTCGGCCGACTCGGACGCCACGACCTTGATGCCCGCGGCCTCCAGCGACTCGATGTGCTCCGTCGTCTGGGCCATCGTGCTCATCAAAACGACGTCCGGGCCGAGCGCGATGATCTGCTCGATGTTCGTTTCGCTGCCGGACTCGACGGCGGGCACGTCGGCGACCTCGGCCGGGTAGTCGCAGAATTCGCCGCGTCCGACAAGCGTGTCTCCCGCGCCGATGGCGTACAGGATCTCGCAGTCGGCGGCCGTGAGCGCCACGATCTTGTCGGCCGGCCCCTCGAGCGAAATCTCCCGGCCCGTCATGTCCGTGACCGTGATCGGGCCGCTTTCCTTCTCCGTTGTTTTCCCGCCGCAGCCCGCGATGCCGATCGCCAGCAGGACCGCGAGCAGAAGCGCCGTGATTTTTCTTGCTTTCATTTTGCAGTCTCCTTTCGATATTCCGAAATGAATACGTGGGCAGGAGCACAAAAAAGCTGCACCCGAAGTTCGAGGCGCAGCCAAAATACATATGGCGTCTGCATAGCTTATCCCAAACCCAGGGCGTCCATGTGTAAACAGGTCTCCCGACTTGGCTTCATCCTACTTGGGCGCCTTCCCGCCGAGTTTCACTCCTCGGCAGTGACATGTATGCCCGTTCGTCCGCTTCACGGTTACTGGGATAGTCCGGAAATCTCATCCGCGTTCCCTTGGCAAGTTCCTTGCCAGCACGTCAAGTGCATCAACACACGCTATTCATTTCGACGCCATTTTAGCATAGGACGCAATGGACGTCAATACGAAGTTTCGCATGACGGCGCCGCGCGGCCCGGCGCGGCTTCACCGCTTTCGCACAACACGTTTTAAAAAGATGTAGCTGTATAAATGCGCTTAAACTGAATCTCAAATCAACCGCCTGAACAAGCGCTCAGTATATTCCTTTAATGGGAATACATGGGGGCGGCGCGCTCAGACGTTGATCTCTCCCTCGAGATACAAAACGGCCTTCCCGCCGATCTCGACCCGTTCGCCGAGGTCGCGGCAGGACAGGCTGCCCCCGCGCCTGGACAGCTGGCGCGCCGACAGCGCCGTCTTTCCGAGCCGCCGGCTCCAGAAGGGGATGAGCGTCGTGTGCGACGAGCCGGTGACGGGATCCTCCGGGATGCCGGCGTTCGGCGCGAAAAACCGGGACACGAAGTCGCAGTCGGACCCCTCCGCCGTGACGATGAGGGCGAAGACGTCCCCGAGCTCGGCGAGCAGGCCGAGATCCGGCCTCAAGTCCCGGACCGCGCGCTCGCTCTCCAGGAGCGCCAGCATGTCCCGCGCGCGGTGCGTCTCGAGCACGCGGACGCCGAGCGCCGCCTCGAGCTGCGCCGGCTTCGGGCACGGCGAGGCGGGCCGGCTCGGGAAGTCGAGGATATACGCGTCGCCGTCCCGGCGGACGGTCAGCTTTCCGCTGAGCGTGCTGAATTCGACGCGCTCAAGTCCGCGCTCGACGAAGTTCATCAGCACGAACGCGCCGGCGAGCGTGGCGTGCCCGCACAGGTCGATCTCCGTTTCGGGCGTGAACCATTTGAGGTCGTAATACCCGTCGCGCTTGAAAAGAAACGCCGTCTCCGACAGGTTGTTCTCAAACGCCGCGCTCTGCATGACGGACGGCTCCAGCGGCGCGTCCAGAACGCACACGCCGGCGGGATTCCCGCCGAAGAGCCTGTCGGTAAACGCGTCGGCCACGAAATATTTCATCTGCTTCATCCTTCCTGATTACGAGGCGGACGGCGCCGTCAGGCGCGCCCCGAGAAAAAAATCGAGTAGACCAGAAGCGCGGCGATGGCCGCGCCGACGACCCACGCCGCCGGATGCGCCCAGTTGAACGTCCAGCCGAACGTGTACGCCTTGGGGACGACGAAATTCGTGTCGTCCGTGTTGAAATAGAAGACGCTGCGGTTTTTCTCCCGCCACTCGGAGATCTCCTCCTTCGAGTACTTGTGTCTGGCCATTTTACCGCTCCCTTTCTCCGCTGTCCGAATCCGCCGTATCTTACCGGTCATTATACCGGAAAACACCAAGAAAGAAAACTACCAATCAAGAATTCTCGGCAGATACAAAAAAGGGAAAAAAGCACACGGAATGTGCTCTTTTCCCAGAACGATGCGTAAGCAGTAAAGCCGAACCCTATGAAATATCGCCCTCAGATATACAGGACCTCGATGCTGCCGAAGGAGGTGCCGCCCGTGAGCAGGACCTCGGGGCCGTCGGGCGCGCTGCCCGCGCGCAGGTCGTTTCTGACGCTGCCGAGGGTGGTCTTGAGCTTGTCGACGAGCTTCCACTCCTTCGGGAAGTACAGCTTGAGCTCGCCGAAGCTGCAGTCGACATAGATCTCCGCGCCGTCCGGGTCAAGCTGCGCCTGGTCGAAGTAGACCGAGAGCGTGGCGAAGCTGCAGCTGAACTGTCCGGTTTTCAGGGCGTCGGCGTGGATATACTTGCTCGACGAGCCGAACGAGAGCTTGACGAACGGATTGTTCCCGTCGACGTCCTCGTAGGTCCGGGTCCCGTCCTCGATGCATCTGTCGCCGCCGCACGCGTCGCGCCGGCCTTCAAAGCGGCACTTTGCGCGCCGGCCGAAAAGGATGTGAAAGCTGATGCTCAGGAGGACCGCCGCGAGCAGCAGCAGCCACGGATTGATGATATACAGCTCGAGCGGGTGCTGGTAGAGCATGTAGGCCAGCGCGAGCGAGAGGAAGACGCCGAAAAAGTTGAGCTTGACGAGGCTTTGGATGAACACGGCCGCCAGGAGGACGGACGCCGCGATCGTCCAGAATCCGATGACCATAAAGCCCGAGACCTGGCTGGCGACGACGAAGACGGCCGCCAGGAGGAAGAATACGCCCCAAAACCAGTTGTTGTGTTTCATGATGGACTCCTTTCATTGACTGTCGGTTGGTTTAAGAATCTGCGCGCGAAAAGCGGTCCCCGCCCGGATTCAGCCGCTCGCGCAGCGCGCTGTAGTAATAGCGCGACACGTAGACCTGCTTGTGGCTGCCGGCGAATCTGATCAGGCTGGAGGCGGTCAGGTTCCGCGTCACGGAGTAGATTTTCCGGGTGTTGACGATGGCCGATTTGGACGCGCGCGCGAAGTTTTTCGGCAGGAGCTGCTCGAGCTCGTACAGGCGGTATTTGATCCGATAGGCGTCGTCCGCCGTGTGCGCGTAGATGCGCTCGCCCTCCGTCTCGAAAAACAGCACCTTGTCAAGCGGAAAGTAAAACTCCTCATTGTCCTTGTAGAAGGTTATCCTGGCGGGCGAGCCCGTCTGCTCGAGTATGTACTGATGGATCTTCTGGATCGTGTCGTCCACCCGGCCGCAGCGGATGATCACCTCGTCCTCCGGAAGCCCGCCCTCGACCTCGATGTGTATCTTCACCGAATCACCCCCTCATGTGTGCATTATAACGTAACGATATAAAAAGGGAAGAGTCTTTCGGCATCTGTACGTTTATCGCAGGTGACCGGTAAAAAAACGCCGCCATGATGCGCGGCAAAACGAAAAAAAACCCGGCGGCCCGGGCAGGGCGGGACGCGCTTGCGACAAAAGCGCAAAAAGGGGTAAAAAACGACAAAATTCTTGTATCGGCCGGCCGATTGAGCTATAATTTATTGGATATGTAAGCGCTGTCGGACTGTATGCGCGCAGACCGACGGCGCCGCGCGGGCCCATATCGGAAGAGAGAAAAACGGACTTTTGAGGGAGAATATATGGCGGGCAAATACTTTATTCAGCTTTCGACGCCGCACATGAGCCGGGAGGGTTACGAGCTCGACTATGTGCGCGAGGCGTTTGAAACGAACTGGATCGCGCCGCTCGGCGCGAACGTGGACGGCTTTGAGGCCGAGCTGTGCAAAAAGGTCGGCGCGGCGCACGGCGCGGCGCTCGTCACGGGAACGGCCGCCCTCCATCTGGCGCTCAAGGCCGCCGGGGTGGGCGCCGGGGACGTCGTGTTCTGCCAGAGCCTGACGTTTGCCGCCTCGGCCAATCCCATTGTCTATCTCGGCGCGAGGCCCGTTTTCATCGACAGCGACCCCGGGACCTGGAACATGGATCCCGGCGCGCTTGAGGAGGCCTTCCGCCGCTGGCGGCCGAAGGCCGTCGTCGTCGTGCACCTGTACGGCCTGTCGGCCGACCTCGACCCCATCCTGGAGCTCTGCCGCGCGCACGGCGCGGCGCTCGTGGAGGACGCGGCCGAGAGCCTCGGGACGACGTACAAGGGCCGGCACACGGGCACGCTCGGCGACTTCGGCGTGTACTCCTTCAACGGCAACAAGATCATCACAACCTCCGGCGGGGGCATGGTCGTTTCGGAAAACGCCGAGCGGATCGCCAAGATCCGCTTCTGGGCCACGCAGTCGAAGGACCCCGCCCGGCATTACCAGCACAGCGAGCTCGGCTACAATTACCGGATGAGCAACATCGTGGCCGGCATCGGCAGGGGACAGCTCAAGGTGCTCGACCGGCGCGTCGAGCAAAAGCGCGCGATTTACGCGCTCTACCGCCGCGAGCTCGGGGGCCTTCCCGGCGTCGGCTTCATGCCGGACAACGATTTCGACGCGCCGAACAGGTGGCTCAGCTGCCTCACGCTCGACGGGCCCGTCGCGCCGGAAGACGTGATGCGCGAGATCGGAAGAGCACACGTCTGAACTCCAGTCACCGCTCATTATCT
>CAYMLM010000218.1:4997-5362 GCA_964391385.1 uncultured Papillibacter sp. | reverse complement strand
CTATCGCAATAGACAGGAGGAACAATGATGACAGACTTAAAGCTGTACGACGCGGAGTTTAAATTTGCCGAAATCGTATGGGAAAACGAGCCGGTACAGTCGGGCGAGCTGGCGCGGCTTTGTGAAACAAAGCTGGGCTGGAAGCGCACGACGACGTATACGGTTTTGAAAAAGCTGATCTCGCGCGGCTTGCTGCGCAACGATAACGCCGTGGTGACGTCTGTGGTATCCAGGGACGAAGTGCTCCGGTATGAAAGCCGCGCCGTCATGAACAAGACGTTCGGCGGGTCGCTGCCGACGTTTATCGCCGCGTTTCTGGACGGCGAGAAGCTCACGGAGCGGGAGGCCGAGGCGATCCTGCGCAT
>CAYMLM010000218.1:0-4987 GCA_964391385.1 uncultured Papillibacter sp. | reverse complement strand
CTGCTCGAGTGCGTCTTCCGGACGTTTCTGAATCTGAGCGTGACGGCCGCCGTCGCGGCCCTTGTCGTTATGCTCGTGCGCCTTCCGCTCAAAAAGGCGCCGAAGGCCATCTCATACGGGATGTGGTTCGTCGTCTTGTTCCGGCTTGTCTGCCCCGTGTCGTTTCAGAGCGCGGCGAGCCTGTTTTCACTGCGCTCCGCGGCGTCGTCGCTCGTTATGGGCGGCGGCAGTCCGGCCGTCCCGGCCGGAGCCGGTCCCGTCTTCGCAGCCGCCGGGAACGCGCCGGCGGCTGTCTCCCCCGCCGTCTCCCCCGCCGCTTCGGCCGCGCAGAGCGCGCTGCCGGTCATGGCCGTGCTGGCGCTCATCTGGGCGGCCGTCGCGCTGGGGCTCATGCTGTGCGGCGCGGTCTCCTATATGAAAACGGTGCGCGGCGTCCGGACGGCCACGCTCGTCGGGGGCCGTGTCTACGAGTCCGACGCCATCGCGAGCCCGTTCGTGTGCGGCTTTCTGCGGCCGAGGATCTATCTGCCCGCGTCGCTTAAAGACAGCGAGCGCGGCTATATCATCCTGCACGAAGAAACGCATATAAGGCGGCGCGACTATATCCTCAAGCCCGTCTGGTATCTCGCGGCGTGCCTGCACTGGTTCAATCCGCTCGCGTGGGTCTCGTACGCCCTTGTGGGCCGCGACATAGAGATGAGCTGCGACGAGGCGGTCGTACGCAAAATGGGCGACCAGGTCCGCGCGGACTACTCGGCTTCCCTGCTGGCGCTGTCGGCCGCCCCGCGCTCGCTGCCGGCAATCGGCCCGCTGGCCTTCGGCGAGAGCAACGCTTTTTCCCGGATCAAAAACGTCCTGAATTTTAAAAAGCCGGTCTTTTGGGTCGTTATCCTCGCGGTGCTGGCCGCCGCCGCGACGATCGTCGCTCTGGCGTCCAATCCCGTGGATAAAAAAGAAGAGGACCCGCTGGACAAATACCTGCAATACAAGACGGACTATATCGGCGACAACTCGAAGGTCGGCGGCATTGTCTCGCTGATGAGCTTCCCCGAAGGCGTCACGGTCGATTACTTTGAGCTCCAGACGGCGGCGGAGCCGTACGGCGTGACGATTTATCTGAACGCGGACAGCATGCCGATAACCGAGCTCGCCGAGCAGGCCGCCCCCTCGCCCGCCCCGCCGTATACAATCAACGCGGCGGTCCTGTTCGCGCTCGTGGGCAACGCCGGCGAGGTGGATTTCATCCTGGACACCGGCGCGGACACGGCGGCGGTCGCGTCGTTCAGCAGAGAGCAGATCAACAGGCTGTACGGCGGGGATGTGCGCAGGCTGGCCGAAAAACGCGACGCCTTTATGACGCTTTTTAACGGGCCGGACACGGCGGCCGCCGGGACGGGCGGGACACAGCCGGGCGCCGGCGTTTATCCGCCCGAGGGGGTCACGTCCTACGCCCTGACGAAGCTCGCAAACGGCAACGTCAGCTTTTCCATGTCTCCCTACGCGGCGGACGACGTCCCGCAGGCCGAGCAGATTATTGAGGACTATATGCTCAGGTCGGCGGCCTGGGAGGCGCTTGATATCAGCCAAATGGACGAGGTATACGCGATATATGCCTCGTATCCGGACGGCGCTTTTTGGACGTACTACGCGTTTATGTGCGACGGGAAGGCCTGCCTTCAGAGCGCCGAGCTCGGCCGGTACAGTATCGTCGGCACGGAGCTGTATGAAGCGCTCAAAGGCTTTGTGGACGCCCGGGAAGCCGCCGTCATGGTCGAAGAATATCTCACGGTCATCCTGTCCTCGCCGCTGTATTCGTCGCGGACCGGCGATTATATCGACGCGCACCGGGAGGAATACGAAAACATCCTGAAGCTGGGCCGGCCGGCGCTCGATTATATGCTCTCGTGCTTCGAAAGCGGCGAGGGCAACACGCTCAAGGGAAACATCATGATGCTGCTGTGCCAGGAGATCCTCGGCCCCGGCTACAGCTACCCGGATGAGTATCTGCTGCCGACGGAATGGTACGGGAGGATACAGGACATTCGGGAAACGGTGCTCCCCGATTTCAAGTATACCGGCGACGACCCGGTATTGAAGCTGGTCTATGAAACGGAAACGGCGCAGTATCAGGGCTGGGGCGACGGATTTACGGTCGTTGCGCCGCATGTTTACGGAAGCTTTGAGGCGGACGGCTATATCAAGGTTTTCGTCACGACGTTTGCCGCGAGTTATCATTTGTACGGCAACAGGCTCGATATGTATACCGCGTCGGTCGTGCCGGCCGCCATCACGTATAAAGTCGCATCGGACGGCTCGCATACGCTCAGCGCTTACGAACAGGCTTCGGACGGTTCCCTGTTTGGCCCATCCATCCGGGATTACTGCACGATGCCCGTCTCCGGCGAGACGATCTCCGGCCTCGCCGACGAGATTATAAACGATTACGGTAAGGATAACGGTCTTAAAGAGCTGCTGAACGCCAATCTGGAGGCGCTGCTGGAGGCCAACGGCATCACAGGCGTCGAATTGCCGGATTAATCCGGCAACCATCCCATTTGTCAGCGCATACAGCAGGAATACCGTTTATGTATTCGCGATGCGAAACGGCCCCGGAGCTTCCGGGGCCTGTTTTATTCTGCCGTCCATTTGGAGAGCCGTGTGACGGCAGGCGAACAAAATTTGTCCGTATACAGGGCGAGACGCGGAGGCACGCCTGTGAAGCCGCGTCATACCGGGACGCGGGATGCGGGTAACTCCCTCCGTCATTCGCTAAGCAATGCCGCCTCCCTCAAGAGGGAGGCTTTTAACGTCGCATCCGGGAAGCCAAGTTATACGGGTATGCAGATACGACCGGCGGCCACGCAGGGCCATCCCTGCGGCGTTCGTGCAAGATGTACGTGAAGGCCGCGCATGGCGCGGCGACAATCCTCAGTCAGCGACGCTGCCAGCTCCTTTCCAAAGGAGCCTTGGGACGGGGGTGCGCAAAGGCAGGGCGCCTTTTCGGGATCATAAGGGCGGAGCCCTTATACCTCTATTGGGCGGCGGGCGGGATTTGAAATATAACTTATTAGTATATGCGAGAATCCTGAATATATGCCTTAATCCCGGCGATAATCCCTTTCAGTCCGCAATCGTATTAAAAAGCCTCCGCGCGGAAATACTGACTGTTGCACGGTCAGATTTCCATAACGGGGAGGTACATCCGTTGGCGGGAAAGGTCGAGATCTGCGGCGTCAATACGGCCCGGCTCAAGGTCCTGAAAAATGACGAGACAACCGAACTGTTAAAAAAAAGCAAGACCGGCGACAAGCAGGCCAGAGAAGAGCTCATCGCCGGGAATCTGCGGCTTGTTTTATCCGTCATCCAGAAATTTTTAAACCGCGGGGAAAATGTGGACGACCTGTTCCAGGTCGGCTGTATCGGGCTCATGAAGGCCATCGACAACTTCGACACGGAGCTGAACGTGCGCTTCTCCACGTACGGCGTCCCGATGATTATCGGCGAAATCCGGCGCTACCTGCGCGACAACAGCGCCATCAGGGTCAGCCGAAGCATGCGCGACACGGCGTACAAGGCGCTTCAGATGAAGGAGAAGCTCACGAGCGACACGCAGAAGGAGCCGAGCCTGGACGAGCTGGCAAACGCCCTCGGCATCAAGCGCGAGGACGTCGTGTTCGCGATGGATTCCATCTCAGACCCCGTGTCGCTGTACGAGCCGCTCTACACCGACGGCGGCGAGAGCATCTGCGTCATGGACCAGGTCAGCGATACGAAAAACACCGACGAGAACTGGCTCGAGCAGATCGCCCTGAGCGACGCCATCGAAAAGCTCGGCGATCGGGAAAAGCATATCCTCGCGCTTCGGTTCTTCCACGGCAAGACGCAGATGGAGGTCGCCGAGGAGGTCGGCATCTCCCAGGCGCAGGTGTCGCGGCTGGAGAAAAACGCAATCGCGCAGATCAAAAAGAATCTGTGATATAACAACTAAATATTCAGCAATAAACAGACAGTACCGATACAAATTTCTCCGGTTCTGTCTGTTTATATTACTCGGCAATTCAAATGTTGAAATGCGCTACAATATCGGCCACGGAGTTTGTAAGCCCGTGCACCACCATACTGTTTGCAATGGAACGGGATTTCCATGCGACAACGCCCAGTATAAACGCGGCGATAAAGACTCTCAGGAAGATGAGTATGTTCGCCGTTATGTAATAGCTGTGTGCAAGTAAAAACAGACCGGACTGGAAAAAACAGATCCATATGTCTTTCCAGCCGTAGTTTTTTAGTAAACCCCATAAAAAGCCCCGGAATAAAGGCTCTTCGAGCGTCGCGGCCCATGTCAGCTGTCGGGCAAACATTAGAAGGAACAACGGAAATGAAATACTCGTACTTTTTGGCCCCGGCATAATGACTGACCCCATATAACCGGATAACGCGCCGACTGCGAACCCGACCGGGATCGAAATCAGAATCCAAACGGCAGATTTTCTTGTTACCCGCGGCAGCGCCGGACGCTTGATGATAAGCCCGATCAGCAGAAGCAAGGAGATCAGCATCTGGCTCCAGGGAATCGGAAAAGCATGATTATTTAGAGCCAGCATACCGGCAAAGATAAACGGCCCTGCGATAAAAATCCCGACAGCGCCATAGCCCATATGATATTCTTCAAGCCGCTTCCTTTCCCACCATATCAGCGCGGCCGTCAGCAAGAATGTCCCGTTTTCAAATACCAGAGCCACCCATGCCGGTTTGGCGCCGGTAAAAAGAAGTACGCCTGTCAAAAAAGGTATCCTCAGGATCAGCAATGCCAGGATCAGCGCGAAAGCTACGGGCCGTCGTGCTTTTTTGATTTCGCCCGGTGTATTCTGCGCCCGCTCCATCTAATTCCCTCCTCCGAATGCGAATGCGACTCCGATATTTTACCAATGTATAGTACCTGCTCGTGTAAACAAACCAGAGACAACTCTGGTTTCAGGCTGTAGAC
>CAYMLM010000217.1:0-5363 GCA_964391385.1 uncultured Papillibacter sp. | reverse complement strand
GACGGCACGCCCGACGAGCTGTGGGAGCTCGCGATGGAGACGACGAAGCGCGTCGGCGGCATCCCGACGATGCAAAACGACAACATCATCATCCCGGCGCTTGTGAAAAAAGGCCTGTCCCTCGAGGACGCGCGCAATTACTGTATCATCGGCTGTGTCGAACCGTCGGGCACGGGCTGCGAGTGGCCGGCCTGCGGCGGTCCCGGGCAGGAGACGTACATGAATATGCTCAACGCCCTCCAGCTGGCCATCAATAACGGCGTCAATCCCCGCACGAACGAGGGCGTCGGCGTCCGGACGGGATATCTTTACGACATGAAGAGCTTTGAGGACGTCAAGGACGCCTATGCAAGGCAGATCCGCTACTTTGTCGACTGGCAGATGACAATGACCAATTTCTATGAGCTGATCGCCATGGACATGATGCCGCTGCCAATGGTCTCGGCCACGATGGACGGCTGCATGGAAAAGGGCGCGGACGTGGTTTGGGGCGGCGCGAAGTACAATTCCACCGGATGCTCCGGCGTCGGCTGCGCAAACGTCGCAGACGGCCTGTCCGCGATCAAATATCTCGTCTTCGACACAAAGAAATATACGGCCCGCGAATTTTACGACGCGCTCATGGCGGGCTGGGAGGGATATGAGGCCATGCGACAGGATGTCCTCAACAGCGTCCCGCGCTACGGCAACGACGACCCGTACGTCGACGAGCTGGCAAAATGGGCCATGCAGATCTATATTGACCGGGTCAACCAGGCCACGGGCCCGAGAGGCGCATACAGGCCGGGCCTGTACCCCGTGTCCGTGCACATCATGATGGGAACCCAGACGGCGGCGTCCCCGGACGGCAGAAAAGCCGGCGAGCCCCTGGCCGACGGCATATCCCCCAAGCAGGGCATGGACAAAAACGGCCCGACAGCGATCATGAAATCCGCCGCGTGCCTCGATCATCTGAACTGCGGCAACGGAACGCTTTTGAACATGCGGTTTCACCCGAAGTCTCTAGAGGGAGTGAGCGGAAACAAAAAGCTCCGGAATCTCGTGCAGACGTTTTTCGAGATGGGCGGCATGCACGTGCAGTACAACGTCGTCGGCAGCGACACGCTGAGGGCGGCTCAGGACGACCCAGCGGAATACAAGGACCTCGTGATCCGGGTGGCCGGCTTCTCGGCGTATTTTGTGGAGCTCTACAAGGACCTCCAGAACGATATCATCACCAGAACGGAACTGCTCATGTGAGGCATAAAAAATAAGAGCATTTTCTGCAGCCGGCGCAGCAATAATAAGGGACATATTCCATGTGTCCCAAACAGTGTTCATACAAAAAAACGCAGCCATTGTCTCAATGACTGCGTTTTCTATGTCTACCTGTAGTCTTACCAGGTTGTGGCGGTTAGCCGGTTACGCAAGCGGAATATCGCCCAGGTTGATATCGGCCTCGGCCGTATCCAGATCGTCGAAGACCTTGACCTTGCCGCCCGCTTTGATCTCCAGCTTGTACTTGCCGTCCTTCAGGCCCTCAAACCAGAAATCGCCGTAGTTGTCGGTGGAAGCGGTATATTTCCTGCCGCCGGCGGCTTCGGTGAGGGTGCAGTCGGCGCCGATGAAGACCTCCTCCTCCTCCGGGTCGTAGACGGTGCCCGCGATGAACTTCTTGGGCACGTTGAGATAGTAGACCCTGGGGTGCACCTTGTCCCCCAGCTCCGGCTTCCAGACCTCGGCCTTGGCGATCAGCTCCTTCGCGTCGTCCTCATCCATAAACTTGAGGGCCAGCGTCGGGCAGGCGTCCACGCACCTGGGCTCGGTCCAGCCGTTGTCCAGAAGGTGGGCGCAGCCCGTGCACTTCTGGGAGATGTTCAGGTCCTCGTTGAAGTAGATCGCATTATAAGGACACGCGTCGACGCAGTTTCTGCAGCCGGTGCACTTCTCGGAATTGATAATGACCAGACCGTCTTCCCGCTTATAGATCGCGCCTTCGACCGGGCAGGAGCTCATGCAGGGCGCGTTGTCGCAATGCATGCACATATGAGGGCGGTAAGCCACCTTCACCTTGGGAACGGTGCCGCGAACCCTTTCCTCCAGCTTCATCCAGAACTGCCCGGTGTCGGGCTGCGGCTTGGCAATGGGGCTCCAGTCGTTGCCCGCATGCTCGTCCTTGCAGACGAACTGACAGCAGTAGCAGCCGTTGCAGATGCTCAGATCGACAACAAATACCTTCTTGCCCATTAAATGTTACCTCCTTCGACCCATGCGTTGAACTTCAGTCCGGAAGCCCTGTCGTATTCACGTTCGAAGGCCGCAGGATACTCTCTTCTCCAATTGTCCATCTGCTCCATGCTGACCCGCTCCACCTCGACCAGGAAGGCCGTTGTCGCCTGGCCGGCGGCATGGCGGGACGTCAGCCCTTCCGGGGTAATCGTGTTGATGGCGCCGCCGCGGTCCAGTTTGCCTGGGATGATGTAATCGGTACGGGCGCCGTGGTCGATGGAGACCGCTCCGGCCATGACCCTCTCGAACACCAGGGCGCCGCACAGCACGCTGCCGCGCTCGTTGTACACCCGCACGATGTCCCCGTCCTTGATGCCTCTGGCGGCGGCGTCGGCGGTGTTGATCCAGCAGGGCTCGTAGAGGTACCCGTCGAAGCCCCTGACCTTGCCGGTCCTTGCTTCCTTGCTCCATGGAATATCGTCGGCCTGGGCATGCACCCGCCACCGTCCGTGGTTGGAGAGGACCAGGAGCGGGTATGCCTGCGCTCTTTTGCTCGAAATGCGTTCGTCGTGCGTGATGCCCTTCTCGATCCACTGGGGATAGGCCGGGCGCTCTTCGTCGTTGGGGAAGGCTTTATCCAGGCTCTCGGAATAGAACTCCAGCTTTCCGGTGGGCGTTGGGAGCGGATTCTTTTCGGGGTCCATATAAAAATCGTAGAGACCGGCGGGCCATTTCTCCCAATCCTCGGAGACGGGCAGCACCATGTAGTCCTTCTCTTTGAACTCCTCCCAGCTGACGATCTGGTCGAACTTCATCCCCTCATAGGTCGCTTTGATGAGTTCGTCCACCGTGTAACCCTCGGTGACTTCCTTTTCCATGCCGAGCTTCTTGGCAACCTCGACGATGATCTCATAGTCGCTCTTCGATTCGCCCACAGGCTCGACGGCCTTTTTCATGTAGAGAACGCTCTGGAAGTTGTCCCCGTCGCGCAGGCACGGCGAGATGTCGTCCACCTCCAGCGTGGTGTTGGCGGGCAGGATGATGTCGGCAAAGAGGCAGTCGTTCTCCAGCCACGGGTGCTGGGCAACGATGCATTCGATTTTGGGATTGCGCGACTCGAGCGCCACGTCGTTGCCGCAGTTCCAGCAGGTCTGACGGCAGGGTGTGTCCGTCCACATCATGTGGATCTCGGTGCCGCCCTTTTCCTTCGCGATGGGATAGGTATATTTCTTGTACTGGTCCGCTGTCTCTTCCTCATGGCCGCCGGTGCCGTAGAAGTCGACGGTCCCCTTGCGGATGGCCTCTTCGATGAGGGTCTTCGGGATCTGCTGCTTGCCCCAGGCCGTCGGCGTGCCGCGGTGCGGCTTTAAGAGCCGTTCGCCGGCCGGCGTGCCGACCAGCTTCTCGAACGTGCCCATGTGGTCCTTGCCGCCGGCGATGATGTTCTTGGGCATGCCGGTGTAAGCGATCTGAGCCTGGTGGACGCCCGGTTTGCCGAGACCCTGCATGCCCAGAATGACGCATTCCAGACGGGCGGGTTCATGGGAGTAGGGGCCGCGGGCCATTCCGCCGGCGAAGTAATGGCCGATGGTCACAATCTTCTGCGCCCAGTCCCTGGCCAGCGCCTTGATGGTCCAGGCGGGAACGCCGCACTTGGCGGAGGCCCACTTGGGCGTCTTGGGAACGCCGTCCACTTTGCCGAGCACGTAATCCTCGATCTTGTCAAACCCGACGGTGTGCGTAGCGACGTACGCCTTGTCGTATGTCCCCTCGGTGACCCACAAGTAGATGATGGCCAGCTGCAGGGCCGCGTCGGTGTTGGGCAGGACGGGGATCCACTTGTCGGCGTGAATGGCCGCTGAATAGTTGAGGTCGGGACAGATGTAGACCTGCTTGATGCCGGCCTGATTCCAGAAGTACAAAAGGCGGCTGGCCAGCTGTCCGCGGAAGCCCCAGTGGGTTGTCTCGGGGTCGCCGCCCCAGACAACGACCATGTCGCTGTGCTCGGAGATATCCTTCACCACGTTGTCCGCAGGGGCCATCATGCCGATGAAGCCCTTGCCCCACACGTGCTTGGAACCCCAGTACCAGCCTTCCCAGCTGTCGGGATTACGTGTCTGCTGGGTGAAGCCGCCCATCTTGTCGAAGAGCAGCGTTGAGCAGCCGTGGGGAGCGTGGACCATTTTACATTCCCCATGCCCGTCGCCCTGCACGAGGATGGAGAGCGGCCCGTACTCCTTATGTACGCGCCTGATCTCGGCGGCGATGATGTCGGTGGCCTCGTCCCAGGAAATGCGGACGTATTTGCTTTTGCCCCGGTTTTGTGTGTTGCGTTCGCCGTTGGGGTCCCAGTCCACGCGCTTGAGCGGATATTTGACGCGGTTGGGCGAGTAGGTTCTTTTCTTGTAGGCCAGGCTCCAGGGAGCCGGCGTTGATTTCATGATCGCCTCGAAGGTTTTGCCGTTCCGTTCCATCTTCCAGGGATTGAATGTGGCGGCATCGTACTTCGAATCAAAATGCAGCGGCCGGATGCGGATGACTTTCCCGTCTTTGACGTCAACGGCGCATGGGGACGCGCCGAAGATGCCCCCGCTCAGGCCGAGCGCCTTGATAACGGTTTTATCGGCGCCGACGCTCGGCGGGTCATTTCCGGGAGACACGTTGGATTTTACGTTAACATCTTTTTTTGCTGGCACTTCAACTACCTACCTTTTTCAGAATTCAGATAAAAGCTAAAAAACCGTCCTCCTTCTTTTCAGCTTAACATCCCTCATATGGGGCGTTCCTTGCAAAATATTCGAGGGATTTAAGTGCGGCCTTCAGAGCAACTCCTCCGCATCGGTTTTTGACATGAAGAACCTCTTATTTGTCGGCGGTTATCCTATTGTCAATTATAAAGCCAGCGTTATCATAAGGGAAATAAAAGATATTTTTAGCGGCGATAAGATTTATTTATCCTAACAGGCGAAACCGTCCAACCAGGCTATGTACCGGGCGGGATTGACGCCGCCTCCCGTAAAGCACGGTTTGATCGTCGGCGTCCAATGGAGTTTCCGACGCTTTTTTTCTTGCCCATGCAGTTTAAAGCGCGGAATCCCGCCATGCGGCAGATCGGAAGAGCACACGTCTGAACTCCAGTCACCGCTCATTATCGC
>CAYMLM010000216.1:0-5399 GCA_964391385.1 uncultured Papillibacter sp. | reverse complement strand
GCTGCTAGGCAGATTCGAACTGCCGACCTCATCCTTACCAAGGATGCGCTCTGCCTCCTGAGCTATAGCAGCATATTTCATTGTAATCCCCATTGGACGGAAGTTCCGGCCAATGGGGGTTGGCGACCCAGAACGGGCTCGAACCGTCGACCTCCAGCGTGACAGGCTGGCGTTCTAACCAACTGAACTACTGGGCCACAAACAAGCGCTTATGCATTATACATATTCGCGCGAATTCTGTCAATACCAAATCCCACAAGCCGCCGGATGTGTTATGCCCCTCCCGCGCCCGTCATGCTTCGCTGCCGATCCGCTTTCCCCCGAACGCATGGATGGACCGCGTGCCGGCGGCGCACCGGCCCCACTGCTCCGTCCCCGCCGGGATCAAAAGCTCCTCGCCCGGGTTCATTACGATTTCCCTACCGTCTGCAAAGCAGGCCGTGTACTGCCCCGCAACAACGACCATGTACTCGTCGAACGGGTGCGTGTGTTTCTTCGATTCCCTGTCGGCACGGCAGGTCCAGAAGGCCATCTGGCTGCCGTCACGGCCCTCGTAGTAGTAGCCCTCAATATCCGATGTGTTCTGTGCCGCGGACGGTACTCTGTTGAGCGCGTTTTTCATGAAATCAGGGAAATCCTTCATGTGGCATTCTCCTTCCATAATCACAAGCCGCATATGCGGCCGAACACCTCGGGCATCTCCGCAGTCAGGCTCAGCTTCTCCCCTCTGGTCGGCTCGGTGAAAGTCAGGTTGTACGCGTGAAGTGCCTGTGACGAGACGCCCAGCTTGTCCGAAGCTATGCGCGACTGCTCCGTATTGTACAGGCCGTCCCCTAAAACGGGGTGCCCTGCCGTCAGGCAATGGACGCGGATCTGGTGCGTGCGCCCCGTCTCCAAAACGAGCCGCAGACGCGAGGTTTCAACACCTTCGCGGAAGTAAACGCCGAGCGTTTCATACCGCGTGACGGCCGGCTGACCGTCCGGCGCGGCAATGCGGAGCATGTCCCCTTCCCGCAGCCGCCTGATCGGCGCATCGAAAACGCCGGCGGGAGGCTCCATTTTTCCATAAACAAGCGCAAGATACGATTTCTCCGAGTCCGGCGCGCCGAGCGCTTCGGACGCCAGCGCCTTCATGTAGCTGCTTTTGGCAAACAGCACGATACCGGAGGTGTCCCGGTCAAGCCGGTTCACGGCGTGGCAGCGCGCGTCGCCCGACGTCTGCCCGAGATACCCCGCGACGAAATTTGAAAGCGTACCCGTATAACGTGACCGCGACGGGTGCGTAATTACGCCCGGCGGCTTATTCACCGCGATAAGCCCCGCGTCCTCGTACAGGATTTCAAGCGCGCCGCGCTCCGGTACGAGGTCGCACGCCGGTTCGGCGGCGGAGATGTCGATTTCGACCGTTTCTCCCGGCTGTATGCCGTAATCGGTAAAGACCGGCCGGCCGTCGACGCGGATGCCGCCGGCCTGTTTGAGCCGCCGTGTCAGCGTCTGGGAGATCCGAAGCTCCCGCCGCAGGATCGAATAGACCTTTCGATTCCCGTCCGTCTGACTGGCGGTATACCGAAGCACCATCGCCCGCTCCCGCTAACTGAGCGTTCTGAGCGCCTGCGTGATCTGCTCGAAACGCATCCCATGCGACGCCTTGACCAACACGCGGTCGCCTTTTTTGATGAGCCCCGGCAGCGCGTCGATCAGCGCGTCCTTCGACGGGAAATGGTACGCTTCTCCGCCGCCGGCAGATTCATATCCGTCGCGTATATGACAAGCCAGCTCGCCGCAGCTGATCAGCCGGTCCACGCCGCTTTGGCCGGCCAGGACGCCGATGTCCGCATGCAGACTTGAGGCGTCCGCGCCCAGCTCAAACATGTCGCCGAGCACGGCGACCTTCCGGCCGTCGAGCGAAGCCAGCGACCTGACGGACGCCGCCATGGAATTGGGATTGGCGTTGTAACAGTCGTCAATGACCGTAATGTATCCGGTATCAAATACGTTGGCCCGTCCGCCGACCGGCTCGTAACGGGCGAGACCGTCGCGTATCTCCCCGTCCGTCAGGCCCAGCGCGTGCCCGATGGCCGCCGCGGGCAGGGCGCCGTACACCATATGGCTCCCGAACGCGGGAATACTGACCTCAAAGCCGCCGTTCCGGCTCACGATTTCGCACGCAACGCCGCCGACGCCCTTTGCCGTCACGTTTATTGCCCTGTAATCGTTCTCCTCGCCCAGGCCGAACGTAATTTTCCGGATGCCGGGGTCGAACGCTCTCAGGAGCTTGTCGTCCCCGTTGACGACCGCGAGCGCGTCCCGGCGCATATATCGGAAGACCTCGCTTTTTGCGCGGAGCACACCGTCGAGGTCCCCAAGGCTCTCCAGATGGCTGTAGCCGATGACGGTCATGAGGCAGATGCCGGGCCGCACCATCTCCGCGATCCGGGACATCTCGCCGAAATTGCTGATGCCCATCTCGATGACAGCCGCCTCGTGCTCCTCGCCCAGCGACAGGAGCGTCAGCGGGACGCCAAGCTCGTTGTTGAGATTGGCGGTCGTCTTGAGGACGTTATATTTTTGCGACAGGACGGCCGCCGTCATCTCCTTGGCCGTCGTCTTGCCGACGCTGCCGGTGACGCCGACGACCGGGATGTCGAACAGGCTCCTGTAATACGCTCCCAGCGCTCCGACTGCCGCCAGAGTCGAATCGACCAGCACATAAGGCCCCCTCGGGGCGTCGAGCGCCCGCTCTACCAGGCAGCACACCGCGCCCGCGTCGTACGCCTTATTCGCAAAATCGTGCCCGTCGGCGCGCGCGCCCCTGATGCACAAAAACAGACAGCCCGCGTACGCCTCCCGGTTGTCGCGCACAACGCCGGTGATCGCCGTATTCCTTTGCGCGCCGTCTCCGACATACCGGCCGCCGGTCACGCGCGCGATGGTATCGAGCGTCAGAGGTTTCATTGACATTTGCCGCTCACCTTTCGTATTTCTTTAAAGACTCCGCTATGATCGCTTCGCACAGGTCCTCATAGGACAGGCCGGCGGCGGCGGCCTCCTGCGGCAGCAGGCTGACCGGCGTGAGCCCCGGCAGCGTGTTCCCCTCGAGGCACCACACGTCGCCCGCCTCGTCGACGATGAAGTCCATACGCCCGTAGACGTCGAACATCAGGATCTCAAACACGCGCTCAGCCGTCCGCTGCAGCTTTTCCGTTATATCGGGCGGCAGCTCCGCCGGGCAGTACTCGTCGGTCAGGCCGGCCTGGTACTTATTTTTATAGTCGTAAAAGCCTGATTTCGGGCAGATTTCAATGACCGGCAGCGCCCTCCCCGCCAGGACGCCGACGTCGCACTCGCGGCCTTTTACGTACCGCTCCGCAATGACGTCGCCGTCGTAACGAAACGCCAGCTCCAGCGCGGCCGGATAGTCTTTGCTGGCATGCACGACCGAGACCCCGACGGAGCTGCCGCGCGAGCACGGCTTGACGACGCACGGAAAGCCGGGATTTATGTAGGGCTCGCATCCGCTTTTTAAACCCACGCCTTTCGGCGTCCGGATGCCGTTTTGCTCAAAAAGCAGCTTCGACAGCGCCTTGTTCATCGCCACTGCGCTGCCGAGATGACCGGTGCCAGTATATTTAATGCCGGCCAGGTCGAAGACCGCCTGTATCTTCCCGTCCTCGCCGTCCTCGCCGTGAAGCGCCAGAAAGACGATGTCGGCGGCCCGGCAGACCTGCAGGACATTATCGCCTATGCGGCTGTCGCCCGCTTGGGACCGCCTGGCTCTGACCGCTTCGATATCGGGCACCTTTTCCGCGACGGCGGCGACAGAGCCGTCGTATTCGAGCTCAAATATTTCACTCGGGTCATTGTAAGGGCGCGGCCAGCCGAAAAACAGGTCGACCGGAACCGCTCTGTGGCCCCGTTGGCGAAGCGCCGCCGTTACCATCGCACCGCTGGTGATCGAAACGTCGCGTTCGGCGGACAGTCCGCCGCAGAGAACGACTATGTCCATTTCTGCCTCCGCAAATAACATATGGTTTTTTTGGGCGCTTCTACATACTATACACTAAGAATTTGTTTTATACAATCAAAACTGGTTGACAACGCAAAAATCATCAAGTATAATAACCGTTGCCCATACGGTCAGTTATTAGAAAATAGTTACTAGTAGCTAGTAACTATTTAATATTGACTACATGGCGGCATAGCTCAGTTGGCTAGAGCACTCGGTTCATACCCGTGGTGTCACTGGTTCAAATCCAGTTGCCGCTACCAAGCGGGGACGGAACACGTCCCCGCTGCCTATGGCCCGTTGGTCAAGTGGTTAAGACACCGCCCTTTCACGGCGGTAACACGAGTTCGAGTCTCGTACGGGTCACCAATAGTTACGAGTCATTAGTTATTAGTCGTTAGTAGATTTACGATTTCGCTAATAACTAATTGCTGTTTAAAGGTCCATTTGCGCTTCCCGTCAACAAATAACTAACGGCTATATTCTTGCGCTTTCCGTCTACTAATAACTAACAACTATATTTTAACACCTATTAGGAGGCTTAGCTCAGCTGGTCAGAGCGCCTGCTTCACACGCAGGAGGTCGTTGGTTCGAGCCCAATAGTCTCCATGAAAAAATCCCTGTAACCGCAATGGCTACAGGGATTTTTATTTTTGCTATTTATTGCCATTGTTAGTAACGCGTTTGTTACCCCGAGATTTCTTGTTTTGCAAACCTTCCGCCGCAGAGATTAATAATTCCAAATCGGTATGCACGTAAATGTCCGCTGTCGTGCTGTATTGCGCGTGGCCTAATATTCGTTGGAGTAACTCAGGCTTCATCCCGGCGTCACGGGCCATGCTCGCGTAAGTGTGCCGGGTGCTGTGCGGCGTTTTGCGCCCTATCCCCAAATCGTCCAAGAGCTGATAATATTCGCGCTTGCGGAAATTCTCGGTTGTGCGGTTGCCCTCATAGCCGTCGATCAAGAGCGGGCCTTTTGCACGGTTCTTAAAATAGACGAACTCGGCGCGAACTGTCGGCGGTATGGGTATGATCCTGTCGCGGCCCGCCTCTGTTTTTTCTCCGCCGATACAGTATTTTTCAAAGACATTGGCGGTTTCGAGCGCGAATAACTCACCGATCCGCATTCCGGTATTATATAGCATCTTGACGAGCTTCGCCTCGTCGCGCGTTTTAGCCGCCGCGTCGATCTTTACACGGTCCTCTTTGCTGAATATTTCTTTTTCCTTTTTCGTGTTCTCTTGAAGCCGAATAAACTGCGCGTGATTCGTCGGGATCATCTGATACCGCATGGCCCATTTGCTCATTTGCCCGGCCAACTGCCGCACCTTATTTGTTGTGGAGTGCGAGATCGGAAGAGCACACGTCTGAACTCCAGTCACCGCTCATTATC
>CAYMLM010000215.1:0-5408 GCA_964391385.1 uncultured Papillibacter sp. | reverse complement strand
CGTGCGCGACGGAAACTCTGCGAGGCTTTAAGCCGAATTAGCACTTTGTCTACACGTTGTATCCGGTTGGAAAACAGCCGGATTATTGTAAGCTTGTCGGAAAACGCGGGCCTCATCGTGCGCCCATGCCGTCCCGGAGGGCTGTGACCAATTCGTCCACCTGGGACAGCAGCGCCTCGTCGTCCATTGCGGGCGAGATCATCAGATCGATCTGATTGAGGATCGTTGTGAAAACGGCGGCCGCCAGCGGCGTCGAGATGTCGGCGCGGACGCGGCCGCTTTTTTTCCCGTCCTCGATCATACCGCTCAGGACGTTTTGCGTGATGTCGCCGAAGCATTCGCTGATGACGCCGCGCACGGGCGGCTCCTCTGCGAGAATTCTTCGAAAGAGCGCGTTGTAACGCGGCTCCCGCCGGGCAAACCGCAGGCCGAGGACGGCTTTTTTTTGGATGGAGGCAAAGAAGTCGCCGTCGGGATTCTCGTCGTCAAACTGCCTGAAGACGGTCAGCTTCTCCATCCCGAGCTTATAGACGAGGGACAGGTACAGGTCCATCTTATCGTAAAACCTGTAATAAAAGCTTCCCTTGTTCAGACCGGCGGTCCTTATGATGTCGTTGAGCGACGCCTCCCCGTACGACTGCGACGCGAAGGCGTCAAGCGCCGCGTTAAACAGGTTGGCGCTTTGGTCAAGAGGGTTTACGGTCCCCTCCTGCCGCCATTTCATTTTATCCGTTCCGGTTCCCATCACTCGTCATCCTCCAGCCTGGCGCGGCGCTGCTCCTGCTTCTCTTTTCTCTTTTTCATCCAGTTGCCGCCGATTTTAATTTTAAGAAAGATAAACCCGACAAGCGCGGCAACGATTAATATCCACCAATACCACTGCATTATATCACCTCCAAACCCTGAAATTCATTTTTTTCTTGAAGATTGCCATCACCGCAAGAAACCAGGGCAGCCCCGTCAGAACGATCATAAGGATGGGGAACGCCGGCGGTTCGCCCGCGCCGATCGCCCGGAGCGAGGCGTACTGCCAGTACATCGGCACAGGGTAGTAAAGTGCGAGCAGTTTTTCCGGGACGAGGGCGGCCGATATCCCGACGACCAGGAATACAGGCATGACGATTTTGAGAACGCCCACGGCCGCGATCTGGTTGTCAGCAAACGAGATGATGAGAAACGCTATGATTCCGCTGACAAAAACGCTGCCCACGGCCATCAGCACATACTGATGGAAGGAACCTGATCCGCCCATGATCCAGGCGCAGGCCGCCACTCCGACGACACCGGACAGCAGCGCGGGCAGGAGCTTCGTCAGGATGTACCCGAAAAGCGTCATAGGGCTGATCAGGATCGCCCGGATGACGCCGCTTTCCCTTTCGGAGACACCTCCGAGTCCCAGGGTCGCGCCGCCGATAAAAAGCGCCAGGAGAAAGATACAGGTCATTGAGATATCGTAAGCCAAAGAGTTTTTACCCTCGACTATCTCCGAGTTGTATGTGATGTCTTTTAAATCGAGCACGGCGGCAACGAGGCTCCGTCTCGAAACGGCAAACCCCTCCGGCTCATTTCCCTCGACAATAAGCCGGAGCCTGCCGTCCTCCGCGCTGAGACCCGCGAGGCTGTCCGTCCCGCCGACACGCCGGATCAGGCTTTCCCGGTCGTCAAAGTATTCAAGCTCGGCAACCGTCTCCAGGCGGGACGCGATTTCCCGCGGTACGCTTGCGTCAACCGCGAAAGCGACAGAGGAGCTCCGCATGCCGCCGAAGACCAGAAGGAATACCAGCGACAGCAGCGCCGGGGCAATCACGAGATAAATCGTAATCCCGTTGCGAAATATGAGCCTGAATTCCCGCTCCAGAGACATAAACAAACCCTTCATGCTTTGACACCCGTTTCCTTCATCAGGAATTTTTTCAGCATGAAACGGCTGAGCAGATACGCCCCGGCGCACCAGGCGGAAATGGTTAAGACGGCGGAATAACCGCTCCCGCCCGTCCCGAAAAGAATACGTTCATAAGCGAAAATCATTGTGTAGGAAGGGATAGCCCTCAGCCACAGCGGAGAAAAGGACGGCTCGGAATAAGCCGCGACCGGCAACATGTTGATCGACAGCAGAAGAGCCATCGAGAAAAACCAGCTGCTCATGTCCCTGAACAGCGACGAAAACGCCAGGCCGATGAGCGAGAAGACCGCCGCCCCGAAGAAGCTGAGCAGAAGAAAGCGCACCGCGGAAAAACCGAGGCCGACGCAGAAAACGGCCATCAGCAGCGCATACAGCGTCGCTATGATCGAAAACAAAAGCGTCTTGGATAACAGATACCGATCCACGCCCATGGGCGATACGCGCAGCGCCCGGATCGTGCGCTCCTCCTTTTCTGAGAGCATCAGCGCGCCGCCCAGGACAAATCCGACGATGAGCGCCTCGAAGCAGATGAAAACGGGCGTCATACGCTGATTGAAGGGGATCGTCCGGCCGGCGCTCAGGCTTTCGATTTCGATATCAGAGCCGGCCGGCGCGTCCAGCAGCAGCAGGGTTGCACGGATTGTCTTGGCGGACAGCCCGGTGTGCACGACCGTGACGGACCCGTCATCGTTTTCCAGCAGGCCGATGCCGCCCGCCTCGCGCACCATCCGCCGCAGTTCTTCTTCGCTGCCGACGGCGACGGCTCCCGCGGCGAAATCCGAATGATATGAGTACACGCTGTAGCTTTCTTCCGACAGACCGGCCGGCAGCGCGAAATTGACGACGGCGACGATGAGGACGAGCGTGGCCGTTATCACCCAGAAGAGCGCGTTGTTTAAAAGGCGCTTAAAATCCTGCACAGCCAGCGCGAGAAGCCCGCTCATGATTTCAGCTCCTTCCCGGTCACGCACAAGAAGATCTCCTCGAGCGTGGCTTCCTGAGAGTGTATTTTGACCGGCACGACCCGCAGGAGAAACTCAGAGAGCTCTTTTCGGTCGTCCAGGTCAAAGGTTCTGGTCAGATCCCGGCCGGATTCGGTATACAGGACGCTTACTTTCCGTCTGCCGTATCTGAGCTTGAGCGTATCGGGGGTGTCCATGGCGGCAATACGGCCTTCGGATAAAAACGCCACCGTATCGCAGAGGGAATCAGCCAGCTCCATGTTGTGCGTCGTGAGGAACACCGCCGCTCCGGCGTCCCGGTGCTCGCGGATCAGCTCGCGTACGATTGACGCCGTGGACGGGTCGAGGCCGCTTGTCGGCTCATCCAGAAAAAGATACTTCGGGCTGTTGATGAGCGCCCTGGCCAGCGTCAGGCGCTGGCGCATACCCTTCGAATACTCCGAAGCCCTCTTGTGAGCCGACTCTCTGAGCCCGACCCTGTCAAGCAGCCGCATGGGATCAAGCGTCGGGACCGAAAAGAGCGCCGCGAAATACTTCAGATTTTCAAGGCCCGTGAGCGTGCCGTACACATTCGGCTGCTCGAACGACACCCCGATTTTGTTAAAAAACCTCGTTTGCAGGGCGTTGACCGGTTTGCCGTCATACAGCACCTCGCCCCGTTGGAGCGGAAGCAGCCCCGTCATGATATTCTGTACGGTCGACTTCCCGGCGCCGGAGGGGCCGAGAAAACCGAATATCCTGCCGGGCTCGACCGTAAAGGAAATATCGCTTACGGCGAAATTGCCGTGTCCCGTATAATCGTGATAGACGTGGCTGACAGAGATCATGTCTTCCTCCTCTTGACCGGTCGGTCTAAAGCAAGTATACCACCTCTAGACCGATCGGTCAAGAGGTGGTAGAAAAAAATCCGACTATTTATCAGCCGGATTTTGCTATTTACGATGTTTAAACCCTCAGAGATTAAATGACCGGATTATCTTCGTCCTCCAGTTTTGCGCCGCAATAGAAGCAGACGTCGCTCTCGGCGAGATTGACGGCCAGACATTTCGGGCAGGATTTGCTCATGACCATGTCCGGGGTTGCTGTGTTTTTGTTCCTTTTGGGCGGTGTCGGCGCAGCTATGACCTCGATGGGAGGCGGGACGTAGCGCTGCCTGCCGCGCGAGAGCATAAAGAAGTTCACGAAGCTCCAGAATATCACGCCGCCGATGAGATAGACATGCCGGGTATAGTAGATGTATACGGCGGCGGCTATGCAGGCGACAGCCCCGTAAATCAGGGCGATGAGCACGGCGCTTTTCCTGGATACGGGCTCTCTTCTGATGATATACCTGTATACGGCGACCGGCAGGGTGACGATTGCCAGCGTGACACCGAGGTAAATAAGGATGAGGACCCATAAGGATACGTTTTGCGTATCGGGTGTACCGCTTGATGTGTCCGGTGTCTGGGTTGGTCCGGCCGAGGCGGACGGGCTTGGCGGCGTAACAACCGTTGACGGGGCGTCATCCGGCGACGGCGAAGCGGCCGGCGACGGAGATAAGGAAGCAGACGGGGATATGGAAGGGGACGGCGACAGGCCGGGCGATATCGACGTCGCGGGCGATTCGGAGGGTTCCGTCACGGGCGCGCTTGGTACGGGCAGGCCCGGATAGGACGCGCTGTCGACAGCGCTTGTGAGTATGGCTTCTCTTTCGGGCGTTACGGCCTTGTCGTAGGAGTACAGGGAAAAGTCAATGGACCTGCCGTCCATGACAGTGAAGTAGCTCAGGCAATATCTCGTCCCGCCGTCAATATATTCCGAATAGCTTTTAATATAGGCTGTCCGGTCGGTTCTGTAGATCTCAGCTTGGATATAGGTATGGCCGCTCTTTTTCCACAGTTCGTCGGAGTCGATAAAAGACTGAAGGTATGCGTCGGTGCTCCGGCAGAAATCGTCAACGGCTTCAAGCTCGGGGCCCGCAGTGCTTGTCACATAAAATTCATATGTGATTTTGTCAGAGATTGCGTTTAAATAGATGTCGTTTTCAAGAAATAAATCGTCGATCCACTCTTTCTTCAGATTGAAAAAAGCGAGATTCGGGTCATCGGGATCGACTGTCCGCGTAAATACAATGAGGTCGGGCGGGAAATCAAGCGTCATATCCAGCTCGCCTATGGTGTATTTGACCGCAGCCGAATCAGCGCCGGTCACAGGCGCCACAGCCAGAGCGGAAAATACGGTCAAAGCGCACAGCAATACAGCCGTTAGCAGCGCTCTGATGACTGATTTCATAGGGTCACCTCACAGACAGCCGGATTATCCAACGGGTTGACAAACAGATCCTCGTAGTAACATGAGTCTATCGAATCATGATTATATAATATCTGATCCGATACTTCAATACAATTTTCGACATAATTCCCAATTACTTCACAAGTTTTTGAAAAAAAGGCACCAAAAGGTACTCTTTACAGCTCTTGACGACTGTGATAAAGTAAATTTACAGTAGCTTTTCTGCCATTCAGGCAAGTCCGATGGCTGTTTGTGAATCCCCGGAAAGG
>CAYMLM010000214.1:1503-5414 GCA_964391385.1 uncultured Papillibacter sp. | reverse complement strand
AAGCTCTATGACGCGATCCTGACGATTGAGGCCGACGCAGACACGAGGTACGGCGGCCTGAACGAACAGGAGGTTGTCCACTCCAAGCCGATGAGCGCCGTGTTCAACCAGCCCAACGACAACCCGGATGTGATGGCCGCCGAGCAGATTGCCCTGCTGGCGCAGATCGACCTGATCGAAATGCTGGAAGCGGAGGACGGGGAGGGCGAGCCGGTCGAGGTGCCGGAGCTGACGTACCTGGATTTTATCGCCGGTATGGAAAGGGAAATCACGATCACAATCGACGCGTCCGGCAAATGCGACGCGCTGTTTTCCTACCATGCAGGCTATAACGGCAATACCTATGACGTGCAGCTGCCCTATATGATCCCGGGCGATCCGTATAAGGAAGACGTCGATTACGGCCTGTATATCTTCTATTACCCCAACCAAAACCCCGCGCCCGGCACGGACAAAATATTCATTCACAATGAGCACAACCGGGAGATGAATGTCTATCTCGTCCGGCAGGAAATCGAGGGTGCCCCCGGCTATGACCCCGACGCAAACCTGCCTGAGGTGACGCTGTATGAGCTCGGAAAGAGCCGGGAGGAGGCGCCCTCCGCGCCGGTCTATACGAACTTTGAGACTTTATTGAAGTTTTACTTCACCGCATCGTGGAGCAGATATATCGAACGGGACGACAAGCTGGGCGGCAAGGCCCCCCAGAACCGTATTTATCAGGTGTCGGTCGGCCTGTATGAACAGGGCAAAGCAGGAGACCCGGACGCGCTGCTTCTGCAGATGGACGCCTCGTCCGTCGAATGAGCGGACAGTAAAGGGACAAACGTTATGATCAAGCGCCTCGGACAAAAATTCAGGCGGGACAACCGCGGCTCGGCCATCGTCGTCGTCATGGTCACGATGGCGTTCATCGTCGTGCTCACGTCGGTTCTCTTGTACCTGTCGCTCGTGAACATACAGATGAAGAATCTCGACCGGTCCGGCAAGAAGAGCTTTTACAGCGCCGAGGCCGTCATGAACGAGGTCCGCGCCAATGTTCAGTTCGTCGTTTCCGAAGCGATCAACACGGCGTACACGGACCTTCTCAACAATTTCAACAATTATCCCGAGGAAGAGCGGGAGGCCCGGTTCACGGCCAAATTCTACGACGCGCTGTATACGCAGCCGATCCAAAAGTCGGATGAAGAAAATGCACCGGCGTATTCAATTTTTAAATCGGACTCGAAATATTACCCGGCTCAGCTCGCCGCACTCGTCGGGGAAATTCCGGGGGCCGAGCTCTACGATCCCCTGACCGACGATGCTGAAAAAGACGTTATTCCTGCCGGCGACGGGTCGTACATAACGCTGCGGGACGTCGTCGTCCGGTACACCACGTCCAAGGGCTTTTACACGACGGTGACGGCCGACATCAAAATCGAAACGCCGAAGCTGAAGAACGTTTCGTCGACCGTTACGTATTCGTCCGTGCCCGATTTCACGATCATCGCCAACGGCACGCTGGAAGCGGCATCGACAAGCGCCGCGGTGACCGGCAACGCCTACGCCGGACTGGTGACGGTCGGCGGGCACAGCGGCCTTTCCGTCGCCGATTCGGACAATTTTGTCTGCGCCGGCGACGTCACCGTCGAAAACGACGCGTCGCTGACCTTTGCCGATACCGCCAACCTCTGGGCAAAGGGCGTCTTTGTGGGCAGCGGCGGCGCGTTTGCGTCAAACGGCGACGCCTATGTTGCAAACGACTTAAACCTTACTGGCCAAGGCGCGTCCGCGACGCTCAGCGGCCGCTATTTCGGCTACGGCAACGGCACAGGTGAAGACGGCGATGAAACGCCCGCCCCCGACCTCAGCAGCAGCATCGTCGTCAACGCGCTGAAAACTCATCTGAACATGACGGGCCTAAAAACGCTGGTGCTCGCGGGCCACAGCTTCGTCGACTACGGACTACAGGACTACGGCAGCTATGTGATGATGGGACAGTCCGTGGCCGTCAAGAGCGACCAGCTGGCTTACCTTGTGCCCGGCGATTACCTGAACGTTTCCAATCCCTTTTCGTACACGTCCGAGGAGCACCCCGGCGGTTTTACGAACGAGCAGCTGGCCGCGGAGGAATTCATTACGCTGGACGAATCGCTCGAGCAGTACGGCATAACAAACCCGCTGACCGATATTCTCTATATGCGAAAGCCTGTCGGGCAGACCAACCTGATTTACTTCTGCTTCAAGTTTCCGACGCCCGAGGACGCCAACCGCTATTTTGCCGACTACTTTACAGCGCACTCGGAGGAGATACAAAAATACCTCAATCTCTATTGCAGCAGCTATTCGCTGGCCGACAGCCCGATCCTCGGCGCCGCAGGAGGCGTGTATGACACCGACTCCGAAGGCGCGCTCAGCCTCCTCGGCGCGACGGCCATCCCGCCCGCGACGCTCGAAGCCATCCGAACGAGTTACGGCAATCTGTGCGTAACGCTGACGCGAACCGAAGACGACAGCGACGCCGAGTCCCCGTATTACTATTATGTCAATACGGGCGAACTTGCATCTGCGGGTACGGGGGCTTTACCGCTCAACGGCGAAGACAGGGTTGTTGTCACGACAAGCGCTGACTACAGAGTCAGCCTCGCCGCCCCGACGGTGAACGTCATCATCGCGTCCGGCAGCGTCACGGTGGACCGTGATTTTACCGGCCTCATCATCGCCGGCGGCGACGTGACGCTCAACGCCGCCGTGACGGCCAGCCGCGAGCTTGTCGCCGAAGCGCTGCAGGCGCTTGTCAACCCCGACGGCAACGGCTACCTGTACCTCAATCCGGAGCATATCTCGCCGGCCTACAGCTCGAAGGACAGCGACATCGGGTCCATCTGGGACTTAAGCGCGCTCGTCACCTACGAGAACTGGACGAAGAACGAGGAGTGAGGCCGGTATGTATTTGAAAAAGCGCCCGAGGCCCGGCGGACGGGTTGCCGGAGCCGGTCGGCTGAACAACAGGGGCCTGTCGCTCGTCGAGATCGTGGTCGTCGTCGCGATCCTCGCCATCGCGTCCTCCATCGTGTGGATGTCGATCAACACCATATTCGGGCTGGAGGCCAAAAAGACGGCCAAGGAGCTCTACGGCGCAATCGAAAAGGTCAAGGTCCAGCAGATGACGAAAGCCGGCGCCTCGTATCTGCACCTTTACAGGCAGGACGGGGCCGTCTGCCTCGACATTTATGACGGCGGCGAAAAGCGCGGCGGCGAATTTTCGGACGGCAACAAGATCGGCACCAGCCGGATCCGGATTGCCTATACGCTGGGCGGCCATACCGTCACGCTCGACGAGGAGGGAATCGTACTGGCCTTCAACCGCAGCGACGGCAGCTTCATGACGGCCGGCGCGGCCTGGGATCTGCTGAGCGCCGCCGCCACGCCCGACTATCCCGGCAGCTACTACACGGCCATCACGATTTCAAGCGGAGGCTTTAACCGGACGATCACCCTGTATCCGAATACGGGAAAGATTGAGTATGGCAATGAAAAAACTGATCAGGAACAATAGGGGCTTCACGCTTGTCGAGCTGGTCGTGACGTTCGGGATTCTCGCGGTCGTCATGGTCATGGTGGGCGTCATCATCGGCATGAGCTCCGGCACGTACAAGAATATCTCGGACGACTTGAATCTCCAGTACGAGTCGCAGCTGGCCATGAGCCAGATCCAGGAATACGTCATCGACTGCAATGCCTCCGTCGCGGTGGAAGAAGCCGACATTCATGAAGACCTGAGCTACAGCGGCGCGCTGTACCTGTTCAACGCCCGCACGGAGGGCGAGAATCAGGTTTATGACGGTTACAAGCTGGCATTGGATGGCAATGCGCTGAAGCTTTATACAAAAACCGGCGCGTCCGACACGGCGCTGTCCGGCTTCAGC
>CAYMLM010000214.1:0-1403 GCA_964391385.1 uncultured Papillibacter sp. | reverse complement strand
AAGTGCGTAAGAGGAAAACAAAACGCATCATAAGGATTACTGTGTTTGTTGCCGCGGTCTCGTTGCTCGCGGTCCTTCTGACGTCCTTTGATCTGAAGGATATGTCCGTCGACGCGGCCTCGCTCAAGCACATCGACGAGATCGTGGCCTCGAGCGGCACGTTCAATATCCTGGAGCTCGTGCCCGACGCGGCGGGCGCGTCCGTCGGGTACTATATCGACGGGCAGGAGCCGATTAAATACTGGAAGGAAGCGCTGGCTGCGCTGCTGTCCCCGGCTGACCGGAGCAATCATATCAATACACTCTTCAGCCGTCTGGCAGAGAAGGGCGTGCTGGGCGCAGAAGACGTGACAACAACGCCGCTGCAACGTATGTATTACGACAGCACGAACAGCAGCTATTATACCGAAACCTACGAGGTAACCGACGAGACAGGCTGGAGCATCCTGCCGCTTGATCAGGCGGAGAGCACCACCAAGACCGGCACCTTTACGTTAACGGAAGACGGGCCGTATGCCGCCGATTACGCGTACACGGAGGCGGCAGGCGGCGGCTATGTCCAGAATATCCTGTATTTCAGCTATACGGACGCGCCCGTCACCGACGGGAGCGCGTATTATTACGCGCCTGTCTTCACGCTCCTTACGGACGATATGGACCTGGGCGCCATGGGCGGTTACGCCGTTTATATGAAAGATGAGAACAACATCTACCATGTTAACCCCGCCATGGTGACCGTCGCGGACATCGTCGCCGCCGGCGGCTTTGACATCTCGCAGGAATATTTCTACGTCGACCCGGCCGGGACCGGCGCGCCCGGCGCTCACAATTACGAGGCCGTCGTCGGCCTGGGCGACACGGACGACGCGCCCGGCGACGGTTTTACGGAGCCCGGGGCCGGCCCGTCGTATTTCGCGCGCGAAATCACGAGCTTCACCTATGTCGGCGCGGGCGGCAATTACGCGTATTCCGACGAGGGCGGCGAGACGTGGACGGTCAACTACGACCACGTCTATTACAAGGCCGGATTTGAAAACAACGACCTGTTTAAAAAACAGGTCTTCGGGCTTGACGGCGGGAGCCTCAGCGCGCTGAACGTGACGGTCACTGTCCGGAGCGCCGCCGCCGTGACGCAGGGCGATATCGCCGCCGCCGATCTCATTTACCTGTCGGCGGGCACGGACATCACCTACGGCGGCGTCACGACCGTCTATACGGGCGCAAACGACATTTCGGACGCGTGCGCCGTCGATATCTACAATTTCGCCGCCGGCCGGTATCCGGTCATCATCGACTATCCCATCGTCGACGGCATCACGCAGTGGACGCCACCGGGCGACATCAACAGCATGGAAAAGCTCTGCCTGCTCCTGCTGCAGTCCAGCTTCGAGGAGACGGAGGAG
>CAYMLM010000213.1:0-5424 GCA_964391385.1 uncultured Papillibacter sp. | reverse complement strand
TATCCTTGCTCTTATTTTTTCTC
Organism: uncultured Papillibacter sp.; assembly: GCA_964391385.1. Lineage (GTDB taxonomy): Bacteria > Bacillota > Clostridia > Oscillospirales > Oscillospiraceae > Sporobacter. Next base: position 5,401 of record CAYMLM010000213.1, on the reverse strand, counting down.
CTTACTGTCCAATATGTATTGTAGTCCTACACTTTTAGTGGCGGAAATTATGCGGGACATATTGACAAAATCGTTTTGTTCGCGTAGAATAACTGTGTTTTACTGAGAAAGGTGATGTATTGATGTCGGTCCTGTCTGTTTTGGTGCGTTCCAACTGAATACAGTGACCAAAGGCGCATGTGCAGGCCGATTGTGCCCGCTTCCGCCTTTGGAGGACATACCTGACAGACTGCTTCAAACCGTATACGGCTTTACTGCGGCAAGGTGTGCTTGCCGCTTTTGTTTTTTGGGCGCACGCTGTGACTTGACGGCGACACGCTCCCGCAGCCGGTACGATGGAAAATTGTGAAACGGCCCGTTCGGCAAACGCCGCCGGATTTGATGCGAAGCATCGGTCCGGCACGGCGGCATGTCCATGCGGGCCGTTAGATTTTAAAAAGGAAGATCGACATGAATACGTTTAAAACGCTTGAATTTGACAGTATACTCCGGATGCTTTCCGACAACGCGCTGTCGGAGAGCGTGAGGACCCGCTGCCTGCAGCTGACCCCGCTGCTCGACGAAGCGGAGGCGCTGCGCCGGCTTAATGAGACGACGCAGGCCCGGCTGATCCTGGAGGCATGCGGCGCGCCGCCGCTGCAGCCGGTTGAAAACCTTTGCAAGGCCCTCGCGCTCATCGAGGCGGACGCCATGCTCCTGCCGGAGCAGATCGAGCATGTCTCGACATTCCTGACGTCCTGCCGGCGCTTGAAGCAGTACCTCAAAAAAGCCGAGACAACGGGCGCGGACATCGCGGCCTTCGGCGGCAGCATCGACCCGCTGCCGGAGCTGGAAGAGGAAATCGGGCGGCGCATTGTGAGCGGTGCCGTCGACGACCGGGCGTCGCCTGCGCTTTCGGGCATTCGCCGGAAAATGACCCAGACGTCCGACGAGATCAGACGGAAGCTCGACGCGCTCCTGCGCAGGAACGCAAGCTGGTTTTCGGAGAGCTTCGTCTCGCAGCGAAACGGCCGTTATACGCTCCCGGTACGGCGGGAGTTTAAAAACAACGTGCCCGGCACGCTTGTGGATATGTCCCATACGGGCTCGACGTGCTTTATCGAGCCGGATTCCGTGCGGAAGCTGCGCGACGAGCTGGCCGCGCTCGAGGTCGAGGAGGACTGCGAGGTCCGCCGCATTTTGTACGAGCTGACGGCGCTCATCGGTGAGCGCGCCCGCGAGCTTAGGATCAATGTGGAGGCGCTGGAAACGCTGGACTTTGTGTTTGCCAAGAGCAAGCTCAGCCTGCGGATGAAGGCCTCGCCCGTGACGCTGACGGCCGGCCGGAAGCTGCGCCTTCTAAACGCGCGCCATCCGCTGCTCGACGCTTCCGCGGCCGTGCCGCTCGATTTCGAATTTAGGGAAGACAATACCGGCGTAGTGATTACGGGCCCGAATACAGGCGGCAAGACGGTGACGATCAAAACCATCGGGCTCCTGTCGCTCATGGCGCAAAGCGGCCTTCACGTGCCGGCCGACCCCGCCAGCACGCTGTGCATGCGCGCGGAGGTCCTGTGCGATATCGGCGACGGGCAGAGCATCTCGGAAAATCTGTCCACCTTCTCTTCGCACGTAAAGAATATCATCGAGATCCTCGGAAGGACGGGGCCCGAATCGCTCGTCCTGCTCGACGAGCTCGGCTCAGGGACCGACCCTGCGGAGGGCATGGGGCTGGCTGTCGCGATTTTGGAGGAGCTGCGCGTAAAGGGCTGCCTGTTTGTTGTGACGACGCATTACCCCGAAGTCGCCGGGTATGCCAGCGACCGGGAAGGGCTGATCAACGCCCGCATGGCTTTTGACCGCAAGAGCCTCATGCCGCTGTACCGGCTGGAACTGGGGGAGGCGGGAGAGAGCTGCGCGCTGTATATCGCCGAGCGTCTTGGAATGCACGAAAGGATCCTGGAGCGCGCCCGGCGGGTTTCCGCAGGGAAGACGTCGGGCGCCCTTGAGTCTATTCCCGACGCGGCGTCTTCAGGGACCGCCTCGCCGACGGCAAAACCGCCGCAAATCGTCCGGAGGGCAGCGGAGAAAACCGAAGCGCCGAGGAGAAGCGAGAGCTTCAACATCGGCGACAGCGTCCTCGTCTACCCAAAAAAGGAGATCGGTATCGTCTATAAAAGGTCGAACGAGCGCGGCGAGCTCGGCGTGCAGGTCAAGGGCGAAAAAAAGCTCATCAACCACAAACGCGTCAAGCTGCACGTGCCCGCCGGCGAGCTTTACCCGGACGACTACGACTTTTCCATTATCTTCGACACGGTGGAAAACCGCAAAGCCCGGCGCATACTCGGAAAACGCCATGAAGAGGGGACCATTGTCGTACACGAAGAGGGGGACGGGCGCCTTTAGCCGCCGCATAACGGATTGACACGGCAACCGCCCGTATTGTATCATGAGTATTAATATGTAATATTTTCAGTTGAAAGGGTGGTCCGATGTACACGCAGCAATATCCGAACCTATTTAAGCCTCTGAAGGTCAAAGATCTGACTTTTAAAAACAGGATCATGTCGCCGCCGAACATGCTGTTTCACACGGTGGACGGCAGGCCGACGCAATACTACATAAGCTATCTGGAGCATAAAGCCCGGGGAGGAGCGAGCATCGTGACGCTCGGCGAAGTCGCCGTGTGCGACGGCGGCAACCATACGCCCTGGACGACGTGGACGCGCGACAACCTGCCCTTGTACGCCGAGATGGCGGCGGCCATCCACGAGCACGGGGCGCTGGCCAGCGTGGAGCTGACCCACGGCGGGCAGCGCGCTCGGCCCGAGTTCAACACGGTCCCCATCAAGGGTCCCGTTGAGACGGTGACGGAGATGGGCATCCAGGTGCAGGCCATGGATTTAAGCGACATGAAAAACGTCGCGAAGGCGTACGCCGACGCCGCCGACTACTGGTTTGGGGCGGGCTTTGACACGGTGCTGGTACACGCGGCGCACGGCTGGATCTTCAATCAGTTCCTGTCGCCGATCATCAACAAACGCACCGACGAGTTCGGCGGCAGCTTGGAAAACCGCATGCGTTTCCCGCTCATGGTCCTTAAAACGATGCGCGACCGCGTCGGCCCGAAAAAGGTCGTCATGATCCGCCTGTCCGGTTCGGAGCGCGAGAAGAACGGCTACACGGTCGACGACATCATCGAGTTTCTCGCCAGGGCGCAGGAGTATGTTGACGTTGCCGAGATCAGCTCGGACGGGCTGACGAACATGATGGCCTCCACCTACAGGCCGCTCGGCCTCAATGTGCCGTTTTCAGAGGCCCTAAAAAAATCCGGCAGGATCACGATCCCCGTTTTCGTGCTCGGGTCGGTGCTCTATCCCGACCAGGCCGAGGAGATCATCGCCTCGGGCAAAGCCGACGGCGTATCGATGTCCCGCGCGCTCATTGCCGACCCCTACTTTCCGAAGAAGGCCGCAGCCGGGCTCTCCGATGAGATCACGCCGTGCGTGCGCTGCCTCAACTGCACCGACAGCGACAATCGGGACCGCCACTTTATCTGCAGCGTCAACCCGCTTATCGGCCGCGAGGCGAGGCTCGGCTTCACCGATACGCAGACGAAGGCCAATTTCCGGAAAAGGGTTCTGGTTGCTGGCGGCGGCCCGGCCGGCATTCAGGCGGCCATAACGGCGGCCCGGCGCGGTCACGAGGTCATCCTCTGTGAGAAAAGCGGCGCGCTCGGCGGACTTCTGAGGTTCACGGAGACGGACAGCTTAAAGCACGACCTGCGGCGCTTCAAGGAATACCTCGTCCGCAGCGTCGAGTCCATGAACGTCAAGATTCTGCTGAACACCGAGGTCACCGACGAGGTCGTCGAGGAGCACCGCCCCGACAGCATCATCGTGGCAACCGGCAGCGTGCCGGTTGTCCCGACATATATTAAAGGCATCGAAAAAGCCTGCCATGCCACGGACGTCTACTTTAAACCTGAAAACGTCGCGGGAGACCGCGTCGTCATGATCGGCGGCGGGCTTGTCGGCATCGAGGCCGGCCTGCACCTGCAGAATACGGGCAGGAAGGTCACCGTGCTCGAGCTGCTCGACGACTATGCCACGGAAGCGGGCTTTTGTTACAGGGGCGGCCTTATCCGCACCGTGGAAGAGCTGGGTCTTGAGGTCATTACCGGCGCAAAGTGCAAGGAAGTGACGGACGGCGGCGTGCTCTACGAGAAAGACGGAAAGGAATATACGGCCAAGGCCGACACCGTCCTGTACGCCGTCGGCATGAAGCCCTGTGAGCAGCTCTATTTCGACCTGTACGACAAGGCGCCCTTCGTGTATGAGATCGGCGACTGCAAAAAGGTCGGCAAGGTCGACGGGGCCATCCACTCAGGCTTCTTCGCCGCCATGGACATCGGCATGATGTAAGAGGGCGAATAACGGCTCAGGCATTTCGGGTGAAAACCTGCCTGAGCCGTCCTTTTCTATGTTAAAATCAGCAATCGCCGACAGGCAGCTTACTGCTTAATATTTTATAATAGGTACTGTTATGAGAGACGCGACACGAATCGACTGGCACGCGCGGGTTGAAACGGCGATCGGACGGATCATGCGCTCCCTGGACGAACCGCTGAGCTTTAAGGACATATCCGCCGAGGTGGCATCCTCTCCGTTTCACTTTCACAGGAAGTTTCGCGAGCTGACCGGTGAAAGCGTGCACGGCTGCGTGAGAAGGCTCCGTCTGGAGCGGGCGATGTCCCTGCTCCGCGAGTCCGGCGCGTCCGTTACCGGCATCGCCCTCGATTCCGGCTATGAAACGCCCGAGTCGTTTTCAAAGGCGTTTAAAGCCGCTTACGGGATGACGCCGACCGAGGCCAGGCGTCTTCATAACTGGGATGGGTTCATCTATTCAAAGGCAGGCCTGCACTACGATGAGAGACACAAATCCCGCTGGTTCTATTTAAGCAGTAAAGGAGACGACAGCGTGGAAACAAAAATCATCACGTTCCCGGAAAAACGCGTGCTCGGCGTCGAAAATATCGGCGATTACTGGGGGCTGCCGAAGACGTGGGAGACGCTCCATCAGACTTTGCGGACAAACAATCTGTACTCGACGGCCAGAGCCTTCATAGGCGTATTCCCCGATCATGACGAGGCAATTCCAGTGAGCGAAAAGCGGTCCTACGCCGCGATTGCCGTGGACGGCGGCTTTGAAAACAAGTACGGCCTCAAGGAACTGCGCATTCCCGAGGGGCTGTACGCCGTCACCGTCCATTTCGGTTCCGCAGAGGAAATAGGCCCGACGTGGGAGAGATGGCAGAAACAGTGGCTGCCCGAGAGCGGCTGGCAGACCGACCTGACGCGCCCGATGTACGAGTGGTATCAGAACGACTGTGCCGAGCCCGAGCTGATGCTGACCTTCCTCG
>CAYMLM010000212.1:0-5442 GCA_964391385.1 uncultured Papillibacter sp. | reverse complement strand
AAGCCAAGTATGACCCCACCACCCAGATCTCGCTCATCAACGAGGCCGTGGCGCAGGGCTATGACGCGATCATTCTTGAGTGCACCGATCCCGCGGCTGTCTCCAACGCCGTCACGGCGGCGGAAGAGGCCGGTATCCCCGTCATCACGAACGACGTCAACTGCCAGGCTGTCCATACCGCTCATGTCCAGTGCTCCGACTATACGGCGGGCCAGTCTGCCGCTGAAAATGTTGCCAAGCTCCTCAACAGCGAGGGCAACGTCGTCATTTTAAACGGCGACGCCGCTCAGGCCAACGTGCGCGTCATGGGCGCCGGCTTTGAGGATTACATGAAGGAGAACACGAAGATCCAGGTCCTGGACCATCAGTATGTTCCCCAGTGGTCTCAGGAAAACGCCAACACCACGATGCGCGACCTCCTGACGAAGTATGACGATATCGACGGCGTGTACGTCTGCAACGACGACATGGCTGTCGGCGCGATCCAGGCCATCAAGGCGACCGGCCGCGACAAGGACGGCATCGTCGTATGGGGCTATGTCGGCACGGAGGCCGGTCTTGCGGCCATCAAGGACGGCGATATGGCCGGAACAAACTATCTGGACACCTACTCTCTGACCATCGCGCAGCTGAACGTCGCGCTGTACTGCATCTCCAACGGCCTGAACGTCAAAACCCTCGGCCTCAAGGAGACCCCCATCGTCACCATGAGCTGCCCGGTCATCAACGCGGACAACATCGACACGTATCTGGCCATCAACCGCTACGGCAAGTAACGCCTGTCCCGAAGTCTCAATACGGCACAACATCTCCGCTGGTTAAGTTCCTTAAACGGGGCCCTCATATTAACCGGGCCCCGTTTGAGTTCAACGCTGCGGGAGTGCTATGGAGGTTCAAAGAATGAATGCAAAACGTACCCGAACGCTCATAACCGTTGGGCTGGTCGTTGCTCTGATACTGATTTATTCTCTGACGGCAACCGACTTTTTTACTTGGAGGAACATGTCCCTCATCCTGAAGGATTCGGCATACACCGGAATTCTTGCGCTGGGCGTGGCATTTGTCATCATTGGAGGCGGCATTGACCTTTCAGTCGGCGGCATCGTCTGCGTGGCGGCAATGGTCAGCGCGCGGGCTGCGCACGTCGGCATTCCGGGTATTGTCTGCGTCCTGATTGCCGTTCTGGTCGGCGCCGTATGCGGCGTCATCAACGGGCTCATTGTCACAAAACTGCATGTGTCAGAATTTGTTACAACCCTGGCAACCGGGTTTATATACTTTGGCCTCGGAATGGTGTTCTCATTCAGACAAAACGGGCGGATTCTTGCCCAATATCTCACGAACGACAGCTTCAACGTGTTCGGACGTGATATCGGCGGCCTATATTACATTACCATTGCGTTTGTGATATTAGCCGCTGTTTTGTACGTTATCCAAACCCGGTTCAGGCTTGGCCTCTACACATACGCCGTCGGGTCCAACCCAAAGTCGGCGACGATGTCCGGCGTCAATAACGACAACATCAAGCTCCTCGGGTTTGTGATCAGCGGCCTGTGCGCGGGCCTTGCGGCAGCCTTTGCCTGCGCCATCCAAAGCTCGGCCGCCATCAACCTCGGCAAGGGTATGGAGTTTATGGCCATCGCGGCCTGCGTCGTCGGCGGCGTCGCGCTCGGCGGCGGCAAGGGGGACGCCCTTGGCGCGCTTTTAGGCGCCCTGTTTATGACGGTTATCATGAACGGTCTGTATAAGTACGGCATCACAACGGCCTGGCAGTATGTGCTCCAGTGCTGCATCATTATTGTGGCAACGGCGTTTGACGCGCAGTTCAACAGGATCAACGACAGACGCCTGAGAGCGCTGGCCAATAAGTAGGGGGTGAAAAGGATGGAAACAAACAAGGTTCTCCTCCAGGCCAAAGACATCTGCAAGCAGTTCAGCGGAATCCGCGTCCTGAAGAATGTCGATCTCGAGGTCAGGTGCGGGGAGGTCCACGCCCTCATGGGTGAAAACGGCGCCGGAAAATCGACAATCATAAAAATCATAACAGGCGTCTACTCGAAAGACGAGGGGCAGCTCTACATTGACGGCGAGCCTGTCGACATCAACACGCGGCAGGACGCGCGCCATTACGGCATTTCCGTAATCTATCAGGAACTGAGCCTCATCCCCGCGCTCACCGTGACGGAGAATATTTTCCTGGGGCAGGAAAACTGCAGGTTCGGATATCTCAACAGAAAGCAAATGCGCGAGAGGGTCAAGTCGCTGATCGAGCAGTATGAGTTCGCGCTCAATCCCGACGCGATTGTCCAATCGCTCGGGATGGCGCAGCGCCAGATGGTCGAGATCCTCAAGGCGCTGGCTTTCAACGCCAGGCTCATCATCATGGACGAGCCGACGGCATCCCTGTCCGCATCCGAAACCGAAAAGCTCTTCAACACCATTGAGAGCCTGCGCAATAAGGGCACCAGCATCATTTATATTTCACACAGACTTGAAGAGGTCTACAAAATCAGCGACCGTCTGAACGTCATGCGCGACGGTGAAATTGTGGGCGTTTTGGACAAAAGCGAGATCAACCCCGTGACCGTCACAAAGATGATGATCGGTCATGAGATCAAGCAGGACACCGGCCGCAAGAGCCGGAGATGCGACGACGGACATTGCCTGGAGGTCAAAAACCTGTGTCTCGGGAACCTCCTGAAAGACGTCAGCTTCAAAGCCTACGGCGGAGAAGTGCTCGGCATCGGCGGCCTCGTCGGTTCCGGCCGGACGGAGCTGATCAAATGCATCTACGGCGCCATAAAAAGAACCGGCGGCGAGGTTTTGCTCGACGGGAAGCCCGTCTCCGGCTCGATCGCGAGAAACATCCGGGCGGGATTCGGGCTTGTCCCGGAGGACAGGCGCAACGAGGGCTTTATACCGCTTTTGTCCATCGAAAAGAACGCGGCGCTGCCTAGCTATGACAAGCTGGCGAAAATGAGCTTTGTTTCGGGAATGAAGGAAAAAGCGCACGCCGAGAACCTGATCAAAGAGTACAGCATACGGCCGCCTGTCCGCAAATACTGCGTCGGCAACCTCTCGGGCGGCAACCAGCAGAAGGTGGTCGTCGCCAAGTGGCTGGCGCGCATGCCGTCCGTACTCCTGCTCGACGAACCGACAGCCGGCGTCGATATCGGCGTCAAGGCGGATATCTACCAGTACATTTGGGATCTTGCCGACACGGGCGCCATTGTCATCATGGTCTCCTCGGACCTCGAAGAGCTGCTGCACGTATCCGACAGGATACTGGTGATGCATCACGGACGGTTTTTCGAGGAGTTCACCAGGAACAACGTGACGCAGACCTCGATCTTGCTTGCCGCTTCCGGCGAACATACGCAGGAGGGAATCGCACTGTGAAAAGTAAACTTTCTAGCTTCCTGGGCTCGGCCTGGGGGCAGCGGGCGCTGATCCTCGCAATTATTATGGTTGCCATGGCGTTTTTGGAGCCCAAGTTTTTCTCGCTCCAAAACCTCAACAGCATTCTGCTTGCGATCGCGCTTTACGGCATTATGGCCGGAGGCATGCTGTTCACCGTTCTGACGGGCGGTATGGACCTTTCGGTCGGCTCCATGGCGGCAATGGCCGGGACGATCCTGGCCCTGAGCGTTCACCGCAACGGTTACACCGTCGGAAGCTTTTTTATCGGCATCGGCATCGCCCTGCTTGTGAGCATCGTCATCGGCCTGCTTCACGGCTCGCTCGTCACGTTTTTCGGGATACCGGCTTTCGTCGTGACCCTGGCCACGCAGTACGGCATTTCCGGTATTGTTCAGCTGATCACGGGCGGCTATTTCGTCAACGCGATAGACGACGGGATATTCTATAAGCTCGGCAACGCCAGACTCGCCGGCGTGCCGATGCCCGTTGTCCTGTTTGTCGCCTTCTCGGTCATATTCGCCATTGTGCTCGGTAAGACTACATACGGCAGAAGGCTCTACGCGGTCGGCGGCAATATGACAGCCTCCAGGCTTGTCGGCATCAAAACAAAGTTTACCGTGATCGTCGGGTATGTCGTCTCCAGCATTTCGGCCGGAATCGGCGGTATGATCCTCGTTTCGATGAACATGAACGCGGGCACGACGACGGCTGCCGGTTACGAGGGCAGCGTCCTGATGGCCATGGTCGTCGGCGGGATCAACCTGGCCGGCGGCGAGGGCGACATCCCGGGCGCCATATTCGGCGCGCTTTTGGTCGGCATCATCAACAATATCCTGATTCTCGTCGGCATACCGTTCGATTACCAGAAGTTTGTGCAGGGCCTCATCATTGTCGCCGCTGTCATTCTGAACATGTACGCCAGCCGCAGGAGCCAGGGCCTGACGCACGGGCGCATCCGGAAAACCGCCGCGCATGTGGCGAAGGAGAGTCAGACGGCCGACAAGACATAATGCGGCCGGCACAGCTGTTTTAAAGCCGGGGCCGGTCCGTCGATCAAAGGAGTTGCGAATATTGATTGATACTCCGGCAACCGGAGCAGACGCGCCGGGCAATACGACCTGCGAAGCACGAGCGGCGGCTGAGGCGGCGGGCAGAGTCTATGACAGCTGCGATGTTGTTGAAATCCTCGAGACAGACGGCATCGTCACAATGACAAACACCCGGAAGAAAGTCATCAACGAAGTGTCCCTCAAGATATTTGCCGACGATCAGGAGCTGTTCACGCTCAGCTGCCTGGACCGGCAGCATAAGGAACTGGCGCTCGGCCTGCTGTATAACGAAGGCGTCATCGAGTCCATACGCGATATCAGAAGCGTCGAATATAACGAAAGGCTGACGTCCGTCATGGTCACGCTCCGGGAAGGCCTCGCCCCGAACAGGCTTGAGCAGCTCCGGCGTGTTGCATCCACCTGCGGGAAGTGCGATACGTTCGTCAACCCGCCGGACAGGAAGGCGTATCCTGTCCCGCTCAGCCGAAAGACGCATTCCGCCGGCAGCATCCTGAGAAAGATGGACGAGTTCGTGACCCGGTCCGAGCTGTATACGTGCGTCGGCGGTACGCACAGCGTACAGTTCTGGTCGGAAGACTGCCAGCTGCTCGTCGACGACATCGGCCGGCACAACTGTCTGGACAAAATTACGGGACTTCTCCTGATGGAGAATAAACTGGAGCTTGCCGCCGACGGGGTCGTATTCGTCAGCGGCAGGCTGCCGTCCGAAATGCTCATGAAGCTGGTCAGACTCGGCATACCTGTCGCCGTGTCGAAATCGTCGCCGACCACCGCCGCGGTCCGGCTGGCGCGCGAGTGGGGCATTACGATACTCGGATACGTCAAGGACGGCGGCGGCATCATCTACTCATGTCCGGAGCGGATCACGGGAAACATCGGCCGATCCAAATAAGAATACGACAAAAGAACCCAAGAGATCGGAAGAGCACACGTCTGAACTCCAGTCACCGCT
>CAYMLM010000211.1:0-5456 GCA_964391385.1 uncultured Papillibacter sp. | reverse complement strand
ACGTAAAAGGCGGATGTGCCGGAAAGCGGCATATCCGCTTGTCGCTCAATATGACGTCCTGTTACAAAGGCTGAATCCTTTCCGGTTGCCGTTTTATTGAAGCGGCGGTTGACACGGCCGGGCCCGGCAGGTAAAATATGTTAGATCATCGCGATTCGGCCGACGGCTGACAGGTGATAAGCCATGAAAAAGCGGCGCGTGAAAAGCTTAAAGGAGAAATATCCGCCCTCGGCGCCCTGCAGCTGCGACATCTGCCGGGCGTACTGCCGCCGGCCCGGCTGGTGGACCGTCGAGGAAGCTGAGCGGGCTTTTAACGACGGCCTGGCAGGGCGCATGATGCTGGAGATTTCGCCGGAGCGCACGTTCGGCGTCCTGGCCCCGGCCTTCAAGGGCTGTGGGGGTATGCCTGCGCTCGAGACCTACGCGACATTCGGCTGCGGCTTTTTGAAGGACGGTTTATGCGAGCTGTTCGGGTCCGGTCTTCAGCCGCTTGAGTGCCGCTTCTGCCACCACGAACGGCAGGGGCGCGGGCAGAAGTGCCATGCGGACATCGAAAGGGACTGGCGGACGCCGAGAGGGCAGGCGCTGGTGGAAAAGTGGGCCGGGCGGTTTCGCATAGTGGAGAGGTTCGGCGCCGTCCGGCGCTGAAATTATAAACGGGGGATGATTATGGCCAAAGCGGAAGTCCGTTATCTGTTCAACAGCGGTTTTATCGTGCAAACGGGAAAACGCTGTTTGATTTTCGATTACTACAATCCGGGACGGTTCGGGAGGTCCGGCGGTCTCAACGAGGGCGTTGTGTCCCCGAATGAGCTGGGCGGACTGGACGTTACGGTCTTTGCCTCTCACGCGCATATGGATCACTTTACGCCGTCGATTTTAAGCTGGGAAAAGGAGCTGCCGGACATCCGGTACGTATTGTCCGACGACATCCGGCCGGCGTCCCGTCCGGCAAATCTCACGGCGGTCCGCCCGAACGGAACTTACGAACCCGGCGGCGGCCTGAAGCTACGGACGCTCAAATCTACGGACGAGGGCGTCGCGTTCGTCGTTGAGACGCCGGAGCTGAAGCTCTATCACGCGGGCGACCTGAACTGGTGGCACTGGGCGGGCGAGCCCGACAACGAAAACGAAGCCATGGCCGCGGCGTACAAAGCCGAGATCGACAAGCTTCGGGGCGAGACGTTCGACATTGCGTTTGTCCCGGTCGACCCGAGGCTCGGCGGGGAATATCTCTGGGGCCTCGACTACTTTATGCGCCGGGCGGACGCGAGGGCTGTTTTCCCGATGCACTTCGGCAATCAATACAAGATTTTCGACCGGCTGAAAAACGACCCCATGGCAAAAGAATACCGCGGCAGGGTCGTTTGCATTGCCCGCCGCGGTGAGAGATTCGAGGTGTAGTTTAAATTTTCTCGGCCTGCGGCTCCGGCGCTTCGCAGGCGCGCTGCTTTTTTATATGCCCGTTGACGACAAGCATCATGATGATCGGTATAACTGCCGAAACAGCCGCCATCGTATACGTTTTTGTGATATCCCCCTGAAGGACATGGGCGGAGATTGTATTGAACAATACGGAGGAAACCCCAAGGGCCAGCATAATGACGCCGTAATTTGTCCCTGAATTTTTCGCGCCGAAAAAGTCTGTTGTGAACGCCGCGTTCGTGGAGGCCGGGCCGCCGTAGCCGAACGCGATGATGCTGATGGCAAGGATATAGCCGATGCCCTGCGCGCCCAGCATGATGAGGCCCGCGCCGACAAACGTGAGGACGGACAGTACGATGATCGTGTTGGAGCGGCCGATCCGGTCGGAGAGGGTCGCCATAATCAGACGCCCGCCGGCGTTGAAGATACCGGTGACCGACAAGGTTACGACGGCGGCCGCTTCAGTCAGCCCGCGCTCGACGCCGAGTCCCTTGATGAGCGGGATCGACAGCGTCCAGGTCCCGTTGATGAAGACAAGCTCCAGGAAGATGCACCAGAACGGCAGCGTTTTCATAGCCTGCCTGAGCGTGCATTCCTTCCCGGTGTGCACCTTGTCCGAGACGGGCTGCGCCGGCAGCGTTATCAGATACGCCTTGTCCGGCAGCTTGACGAGAAAACAGCCGATGAGCCCGACAACTAAAAATACGCCGGCAAGCGTCAGGAAGACCGGCCGGAAGTTCACGTGGCCGCCGACGGTAAAGGTGTTCATCAGAGCGTTGGAGACCGGCGCGAAGACGACGGTGGAGAAGGCAAACGCCGAAACGCTCAGGCCGGAAGCCAGGCCTATGCGGTGCGGCAGCCATTTCTGAACGCAGCTGATGCAGGCGCCGTATGCAAAACCCGAGCCGAGACCGCCCAGAACGCTGTATGTCAGGTTCATCCAGCCGATCGTCTGCTCCGTCAGAAGGCCGGTGAGGCCGACGCCGAGGGAAAACATGACGATTCCGATGACGGATGTCAGCCGGGGCCCCTTTTTGTCATTGAGAAAACCGCCGATCAGATTGCCCGTTACGAACGCAAACAGCATGTACGAGGAGACCATAGTGGCCGCTTCGATCGACCAGTTGAACGAATCAACGATCGGCGTCTTGAAGACGCTCCAGAGATACAGGATACCGACACAAATCTGGATGATCAGGCAGCCGACGACAGATGCGATCGCGGGGGCATTGGTTTTCATAATTATTGCTTCCTTAGACTAAATTGACTCTGTAATGTCATAACATTGCTTTAAAACAAAGTCAAACATAAATGCGTTTTGCAAGGACAGTTTCAGAAGTATCAACATAATATTTTTTTTTTTAAATACAGTACTGTATAATCTGTACGAAGCGATATGAAAATTATGTAAACTCCTTTCGGCGGTCGGCGCTCACCCGCGCCGACGTTTTTTTATGCCGTTTTCAGCTATGCCGCTTTTGGCTTGCGCGGCCTGTGAACGGTACTCCCGGCGTCCAGAAAGCTTCTCAGCCGGCTGCCGAACAGCGCGGAAAACCAGCCGAGCAATCTGCCGACGCCAATGGCCGCGACGACAGTCCCGACGCCGATGCCGTCTATCGTACCCAGGACGGCCAGCGACAGGGCCAGCGCCAGGGCGGTGGACACGCAGTCGTAAGCGATTTTGACATGATGCAGCTTGAAGCGGCCTTTAGCCGCGATGGCCTGCACCGTGCCGTCCGTCGGCAGCGAGATGAGCGTCGTCGTCAGGTAGAACAGGATGCCCAGGGCGACGCAGACGATACCGGTCACAAGGTATACAATCCGGATAATGTAATTTTCCGAGACGGGCAGAAGCGAGACCAGACGCGTTGTCAGGTCCGTGAAAAAGCCGAACGCGAAGGACGCTGCGATCTGGAAAAGGTTGACGATGCGGTACTCCCGCCGGAGGATCAGCACCTGCAGCAGCATGCAGAACAGATAGAACACGATCGTCCAGAAGCCAAGGGACAGCGGGAAGATCCGGCTGAGCGCATACGGCACAGAGGTGACAGGAGACACACCCAGATTGGACTTCACCGAAAACGATACGCCCATGGCCATGATGAAAATGCCCGCGACAAACAGTGTCGCTTTTTTTATCAATTGAAGCGGTTTTCCGCTCATAACGTTCACCTCCGTTTCTGCTTATATGATATCATAAGTGCATCACTATGTCAACAATTATGCATCAATAACCAAAATGTCTTGACGGCCCGGACACTGCGTTGGATAATGGACATATATGAGAATTAACAAGGGGGAGCATATGGATCTGACACAGATCAGATACTTTGTGACGGTCGCGGAAACGCTGAACTTCAGGGAAGCGGCGCGGCGGCACTCGGTATCGCAGTCATCGGTCTCCAGACAGATCGGCGATCTGGAGGAGCAGCTGGGCGTGACCCTTTTCTCCCGGAACAACAGGACCGTTCTGCTGACAGAGGAGGGGACGTCGTTTATGCCCTACGCCATGGACATGCTCCGCACGGCCGACAGCGCGGTGTTCCTGATGCAGCAGATGGGGCAGGGAAAGGGCCATCTCTCCATCGCCACGGTTTCGACGTCCGCGCCCGTGCTCATCCGCTGCCTGGATGTTTTCTTCCGGCAGTATCCGGACATTGCCGTCGATGTTACGCTCAACAACGGGCGCGAGCAGGTGATGGCGATGCGAGAGGAGAAGCACGACGTCCATTTTGCCTATTCGGCCATGCTGCCGGACAACGGGCGGCTGGATTTTCTCATTACACATACCGACAAGCTCGTGCTCGTCGTGCCGAAAGGCCACCCGCTCACGAAAAAGCCGCTTGATTTTTCAGAGCTTACCGGCGAGCGCTTCCTGATCTCGTACGAGGCAGGTTATCCGCTGCTGTACAATCACATCCTGGACGTGTGCCGCGCGCACGATTATGTGCCGAAGAACATGAAACGGTTTGATAAGGCCGAATCGGTGCTGCTGGCCATCAGCGCGGGCCTGGGCGTCTCGATTATGCCGTCGGCGCTGCCGGAGCAGTTTTTTACCAATTCTGTCGACATTGTCCCGATCGACGATCTGAAATCCAAACGAACATATATCGCGGCCTGGCCGCACAAATCGACCAATCCTTCCATCGACCTTTTCTTGAATGTCATCCGGGAAGTGACAGGGAACACATAAACAGCAAACAGCGTGCAAAAAAGCAGTCCCGTTTAACGCGGGACTGCTTTATGACGCTGTAAATAACTGTGACGCGGCGGGCCTTTGGTGGATATGATGCAGGGTCGGACTCCGGCGCGTTTCAGGGCGCTCAGTTTCTCAGGCTGCCGAGAGGCGCGGGGATGCGCCCGCCGCGGCGGATGAAATCGCCGCTGGAGCGGGGATTGACAGGCATGACGGGCGCCGACCCCAGCAGGCCGCCGAAGTCGACCCGGTCGCCGACCGTTTTGCCGGGCGCGGGTATGATGCGCACGGCCGTCGTCTTGTTGTTGATCACGCCGATGGCCGCCTCGTCGGCAATGATGGCCGAGATCGTCTCCCACGGCGTGTCGCCGGGGACGGCGATCATGTCGAGGCCGACGGAGCAAACGCATGTCATCGCCTCGAGCTTCTCGATCGTCAGCGCGCCGCTTTGTGCCGCCTTGATCATGCCGGCGTCCTCCGAGACGGGGATGAACGCGCCCGACAGGCCGCCGACGTGCGAGGAGGCCATGACGCCGCCCTTTTTGACCGCGTCGTTCAAAAGCGCCAGGGCGGCCGTCGTGCCGTGCGTACCGACGCTCTCCAGGCCCATTTCCTCCAGGATGTCCGCGACGCTGTCGCCGATGGCCGGCGTCGGCGCGAGCGACAGGTCCACGATGCCGAACGGGACGCCCAGACGCCGGGAGGCCTCCTGCGCCACCAGCTGTCCCATGCGCGTGATGCGGAAGGCCGTCTTTTTGATCGTCTCCGCAACGACGTCGAACGGCTGACCAGATCGGAAGAGCACACGTCTGAACTCCAGTCACCGCTCATTATC
>CAYMLM010000210.1:0-5466 GCA_964391385.1 uncultured Papillibacter sp. | reverse complement strand
GATCCTGGTCTGACCGGCGGTGCGTTCCATAATATCTACCTCCCCGTGTCGTATCTGTTCATTCGGCGGCATACCTGCTTTTTTCTTCCTGCAGGTTGCTTATGACCGTCTTTAAAACCGCTATGGTCTGCTCGATCAGACCGGTTGGCACATTTTTCGAATAAATCCCAAGCATTTCGGAAAACACCGCTTCAACCTCGGCCGACGCTTCCCGGCCTTTCCCGGTTAAGTACAATGAGGAGTACCGCTTGTCGCTTGCAATTTGCCTGTTGTAAACGAAGCCCTTGGCCAGGAGGTATTTGACGGCTTTTGCGGTCGTTGATTTCTCCACGTAAAGCCGATCGCAGATTTCCGTCTGGCTGATCCCCTCGTTTTTAGCAATGACAAGTAAAATGTCATATTGCCCGCTGCTGATCTCAAGGCTCCTCAGCTTATTATTGAAGATGCTCTGGCTCAGCCTGTAGATGGCGGCGCTGTATCTGCCGATGCTTTCCACCGGATCAGCCCCCTTAGTTTCCTTTGAAACTAATATACCAGCGCGAATTTTACAAGTCAATCGTTTTATGAGGCACAGTCCGCAGCTCCGCAACTAGCAGCTGGGCAAGTAAAAACCTCCAGTAAAACACCGGAGGTTTTCTGACGTCTGTTGCGCCTTAGTTGTTGAAGTTGTTCCTGTTGTTTCTGTTCTGATTATTCCGGTTGTTCTTGTTCTGCTCTTCGTTGTCCTGTTCGTTGCGGTTCTGCTCGTTGTTCCGGTTGATATTGTTGCGATTTTGCTCGTTGTTTTTGTTACGGTTGTTGTTATTACGGTTGCTAAAGTCGTCCGACAATCTCATCACCCCTTTCGAGGTGTTATTATTGCTCAAAGCGTCAAATCTATTCCAACGGTTCTGTGAACAGCTGAGCCGCATTCGGCGCGCGAATTTTACAGGAATACATTTATGATACATGACGGAAGATTTTTACTATTATATATCCTGCCTTTGCATTCCTTATGCAAAATGTGTAAATTGGAATTGACAGGTCATAAAATTATATGTAATAATTACTAATGGAGCTTCGATGGGGTGTTGCCGGTATGGATACTTTATTATTTAAATATTTCCTTGTTCTTGCCGAAACCTTGAGTTTCACGAAAGCTGCCGATCAATTGTTTAAGTCGGAATCGGTGCTGAGCCGTCAGATTTCGCAGCTGGAAAGCAATCTGGGGGTCAAGCTTTTTGACAGAAACAAACGAACGGTATCGCTGACACCCGCCGGAAAGGCCTTTGCGGCGGGACTCAGGAGTTTAAGCAAAAATTTCGCCGCCCTGACCGAAGAGGCCGAAGCCATTCAATCAGGGCGTTCCGGAGTGATAAAGATCGCGGCGCTGTCGGGGGTCATACTGCATCACAACATGATCAGGATTCTCAGGGGCTTCGAGAAGGACTATCCCGATATCCGCATAGATTTGCGCACGTATAGCCTCGGCGAGCTCCGCAACCTGTTACTGGAGCATAAGATAGATGTCATTTACGGCGCGACCTGCGATTTTTCGGATAATCCGGCATTGAGCTACGAGGTCGTATGCTATGCCAAAAAAAACCTTGTCGTTTACAAGAACCATCCCCTGGCAAACAAAGACATCAAGGAGCTGTCCTTTGCCGATTTCAGAAACGACACGTTTCTATTTACGACTTACCAGAATATCTACATCAGGGCCGTGTCAAACATATGTGAAGAGTATGGATTCGCGCCGAGGTATATGACCGTCGCCGACGAAAGCATGATTATACTCTGCGTGGAAATGGAGCGGGGCATAACGCTTCTGGACGAGACGCATATGTTCAGGGGCAATGAGGAGCTTGTCGTCCTGCCGCTGCCTGAGCTGGGATACACGGAGCTGGGGATTATCCACGACACGACGAACCTGAAGGCCTGTAAAGTCCTCTTTTCTGCCTACGTCCAGGAAATGAGGAAAAACATCGACATTTAGTCAGATGCGACTGCTACATAAAACATGCCCGCTGAAGAACCCTCCATCGTTCTCCGGCGGGCATTCCACTTCGCCAGGCGTGCCATGGAACAGATTGAGCCGATAACGGAAGGATGTGCGGCTCAGGCCCGTCGGGATTCTGCCTTCGGGAGCGGTTTTGTATTTATCGGACAAATTGCCGAAAGGCGCACAGCCGGTCAGTATGCCTTCCATGTAAGACCGCCGCCGAAATAAGCGCTGCACGCATTTTCTTCGTTTTTTTGGCACGGGGCACAGGCGAAAAGCGGCAGGGCGCCCCCTATAAACACGGCAGGGGTCCGTTTGTCGAATACTTTCCGTTTTTCCTTCGGCGGGAACGCGGCGGATGGTATTCCCTTAGTATGCCATCCATGTAAGACTGCCGCCGTAATTGGCGTTGTACACTGTTTTTTTTCTGTTTTATAATAGGCCAAAATGTTCTAATAGTTAGTAAAAACAACAATTCACGGAAGATATGTGTTAAATCTAAAATCCTGACCTGATCAAGGTTCGGTCCCACCATCATCCAGCAGAAGGGGAGAGAGGATGGAACACTACATAGAATTCAGGGATATCTGCAAGGCCTTCGCGGGCGTACAGGCGCTCCAGCATATCAGCTTTCGGGCTGACGGCGGGCAGGTGTGCGCCTTGCTGGGCGAAAACGGCGCCGGTAAGAGCACCCTGCTGAAAATCATGAGCGGCGCGCTGCTCAGGGATTCCGGCACGATCATTATCGACGGGGAAGAAGTGGAGTTCACCACGCCCAATCAGGCGATCCGGAGCGGCGTCAGCCTGATCTACCAGGAACGGCAGCTGGTGCCGACGCTGACCGTCATGGAAAACGTATTCATGGAGGGCCTGCCGCACAAGGCGTTCGGTATTATCGACTTCAAGGCTGCGGAGCGGGAGACCCAGAAGCTCATCGACACGTTCGGAATGAAAATCAAGCCCCGGCAGAAGGTGAGCGACCTGTCCGTGGCCAATCAGCAGATGGTGGAGATTATGAAGGCCGTACACCGGAACTCTCCCATCATCGCCTTTGACGAGCCGACAGCCGCTCTGACGGAAAACGAGACCAATGCGCTTTTCAGAATCATCAAGCAGCTGAGGGCCGAGGGAAAGATCATATTGTACGTCTCGCACCGCCTGGAGGAGTTGTACGAGGTGACGGACAAGATGGTCATCTTCAAGGACGGCGAATACGTCACAACACTCAAGACGAGCCAGACGAACAATGACGAGCTGGTCAAGCACATGGTCGGCCGGGAGATCGGCGACATCTACAACACGCTGGACAGGAACCACAATATCGGCGACGTGGTGCTTGAGCTTAAAAACCTGACCACAAGATACGTGACCGACATCAGTCTCACCCTGAGGGCCGGGGAGATTCTGGGGTTCGCGGGGCTGGTGGGTTCGGGCCGGTCGGAGCTGTGGAACGCGGTTTTCGGCGCGGACAGGGTTGTGTCCGGGGAGATCCTTCTCGACGGCGTCCCGGTCAGGCATAAGACCCCCAAAGAGGCGATCGACCACGGGATCGCGCTGTGCCCGGAGGACCGGAAGGAGCAGGGCCTTGTCCTGCAGCAGTCCGTGCGGACGAACATCACCATCCCGATCATGAAGAGAATCTCGAAAAAAGGCGTCATCAACCGGAAAGCGGAGAAGGAGCTGTCTGAGAAGGTGGTCAAGGACTTCGGCGTCAAGACGCCGACCATCGAGAAGCTCGTCGTTCAGCTGTCGGGCGGGAACCAGCAGAAGATCATTCTGGGCAGATGGATGTCCGCCGGGCCGAGGATTCTGATCATGGATGAGCCCACGAAAGGCATTGACGTCGGCGCAAAATCGGATATCTACGAGCTTGCATATGAGCTTGCGAAGCAAAACATCGCCATTGTCTTTATTTCTTCCGAGTTAACGGAAGTCATCAACGTCTCAGACCGGGTCGCGGTCATGCGGGAAGGGCGTCTGCAGACGGTCTTCGACCGCGAAGACTGTACGGAGGATAAAGTCCTGACGTACGCCATGGTAAGTAAGGACTGACCGGGCAGTCCAAAACGGAGGAAAGAACAAATGCAAGAAAAGAAGGAGTCCTTCGGCTCAAAGCTGCTGAAATCCAACAACCTGACACTGATTATCGTCCTGATCCTCGTGGTGGCCGTGTTTACGCTTTTGAAGCGCTCCTACCTGACGACCACTAATGCGATCAACATCATTTATGCCATCTGCATCACGGGCCTCATAGCCATAGGCCAGACATTCCTGATTATTGCCGGACATATCGACCTGTCCAGCGCCGCCACCGGCGCGGCAAGCGGCGTGCTGATCGCGGTCATACTGGCCAACACGGCGATCCCATGGTATGTGGCGCTGCTGTTCTGCCTGATTCTGGGCGCCGTGGTGGGCGTCGTCAATTCTGTGCTGACAAACGTCTTCAATCTGCAGCCCTTCATCGCAACGCTCGCCATGGCGTCGGTCTGCGAGGGCATGGGATATCTGTTTTGTAACGGCAGGTCTGTCTCCGTCAGCGACAAGGCTCTCGTCACGCTGGGATCGGGCAAAATATTCGGCATTGTCCCCGTGCCGATCATTATCCTGATCGTTTTGTACCTGATATTTGCTTTCATACTCAACCGTACGACCTTCGGGCGCAGCGTCTATGTCATCGGCGGCAACCGGATGGCCAGCCGGCTGGCCGGCCTGAGCCCCAGGAAGATATCGTCGGTACTGTATGTGATGAGCGGCGTCATCTCCGCGCTGGCGGGCTGCCTGCTGGCCGGACGCATGCACAACGGCGCGCCCAACTCGGTTCTCGGCTCCGAATTTGACGCCATCACCGGCGCTGTTCTGGGCGGCGTGGCCTTCACGGGCGGCCGGGGCACCCTGGGCGGATGCTTTATCGGGCTTGTTATTATCCAGTGCTTCAGCAACGGCCTCAACTACGTCGGCGTATCCTCGTTCTGGCAATCGGTCGCGAAGGGGCTTTTGCTGATCAGCGCTCTGCTCGTGGACTACTTCCGCTCGCTCAGAACGGACAAATAATATCGTGGAAAACGTGATTTGATCAGGTTTAAATATTTCAAAATGAAAGGAAATTCGGAAATGAAGAAGAAATCAATAATTGCCCTTGTCCTGGCGCTGTTCATGCTGCTCAGCGTGTCCCTCGTCGGATGCGCGGAAAAGACTTCGGGAGGCGGCGGCGAATCGCCGGCTGTTTCCCCCGATAAGCCCGCCGAAACCTCGACGCAGCCCGCGGAAGCCTCGGCGCCCGCCGATTCCGCAGCCCCCGTCGATGCGAACAAGGAATTCACCATGGTATACCTCTCCTACGCGATGGGTATCGGCTGGTGCGTCCAGGTTGCCGACGCCTTTGAGCAGCTGGGCGAAGAGTATGGCTTCAACGTGGAAATCGCCGACGGCAACTTCAATGCCGAGACACAGCTCAGCCAGCTGGATCAGTACATTGCCATGGGCGT
>CAYMLM010000209.1:0-5487 GCA_964391385.1 uncultured Papillibacter sp. | reverse complement strand
CGGCGATTTTTCGTATTTTCGCTCCGCCTCTGGCGACGACCCGGGCGTTGTTTTCCCACGGTTTCCGGAAGGCGTTTTGCGGCATATGTACCCCATATGCGGCCGACAGCTCTCCGCCGGCGGCTTTGAGGAGCTCCCCGAGCGATTTGACCGAGTTGCTGCCGCAGCCGCCGTAATTACACACGGCAAACACATATTTGTTTTCGATGCCGGCAAGCTTTCCGGCGAAATCCATGACGACGGCCGGCAGATCGTTATAATAGACGGGATAAAAGATCCCGACGGTATCGGCGTCCGGGATGACCCGATCCTCCCCGAGCGCACAGACGATCGGGATGAGCTCCCCGTCCAGCAGACGGGCCGCTTCCTGCGCGAGATACAGCGTATTGCCGGTGCCGGAAAAATAATAGATTGCAGGTTTGCCCATACGGACCCCTCCCGCGTTTTGTGATCGCCCGGCCGCGCGCGGATAACCGCCTTTATGACGGCCTTCAGAATTTGCCGGTTCAGCGGCGCGCCGATCTGTGATATACTGTTCCCCGCGATAAAAGGAAGTGAACCGGTTGACCGTCGATATTCAGGAGAGAAGGCGCCTGCGCAAAAAGCGGCGCCGATTCCGGAAAGTCCGGGATTTGTGTATTCTGGCGCTCATCATAGCCGGGATTGTGACAGCCGTCGCGCTGCTCGTACATAAAAAACCCCCAAGCACGGCCGACGTCCAGCGGGAGGTCGCGGCGCTCGACTGGGTGGAGCTCGACCTGCTCCCGGTCAACGCGTATTCGAGGCCGGGAACGATGCTTGAAAAGGTCAGCGCCGTCGTCATCCACTATGTCGGCAATCCCGACACGACGGCGGCGCAGAACCGCAGCTTTTACGGGAGGCTGGCCGACAGCGGCGAGACGTACGCCAGCAGTAATTTTCTCGTCGGTCTCGACGGCGAGATCCTCGAGTGCGTGCCCGTCGACGAGGTCGCGTACTGCTCCAACTGGAGAAACGGCGACACGATCTCCATCGAGTGCTGGCACCCGGACGAAACGGGGAAGCTTAACGAGGATACTTACGCCTCGCTCGTCAGGCTGACGGCGTGGCTGTGCCACGCCTTTGGCCTCGACGCCTCAGACCTGCTGCGGCATTATGATATAACGGGCAAGCTGTGCCCGAAATACTTCGTTGACAATCCGGACGCTTGGGAAGCGTTCAAGGCGGACGTGCAAAATGGGCTTGACGAGCTGAAGGCCCAGGCCAAAAACGCATAGGTCCGCTTGTTCCGCGCCTGCACGCCGCGTTTTACAGACTACTCCGCCGCGCTTTGGCCGGCTGTTTCAGGCTCGGCGCCGCCGCTCATCTGGGCGAGGGCATCCGAATAGACCTCCTTGGGCTGCACGCCGACGATGCGGCGTTCCTCCCGGCCCTCCCTGAAGAGGATGACGGTCGGGATGCTCATGATCCCGTATTCCATGGCGATATCGCCCTCGGCGTCGACGTCGACCTTGGCGACCTTGACGCCGTCGCCGGCTTCTGCGGCGAGCGCCTCAATGACGGGCGCGAGCATTTTGCACGGCATGCACCAGCCCGCCCAGAAATCCACCAGGACCGTGCCGGAGCCGATCGTGTCCTTGAAGTCCCTGCTGCTCAGCTGAAGTATTTCCATTGTTTTTCCTTTCGCGTCTGTGTTTTATTTGTTACTTAGTTATACTATTCCAGATGCGCCAGATAGTCCGCCGCCGACAGGACGGCGACCTGCCCCTCGCCGACGGCCTTGGCGACCTGGTACGGCGGGCCGACGCAGTCACCGGCGGCGAAAACGCCGGCGATATTCGTCTTCATGGCGCGGTCCGTCCTGATGTGGCCCTTCTCCGTTTCGAGGCCCGGCAGGAGCGTGTCCGGCGCGATGGTCTGCCGCAGGATGAAAACGGCCTCGCAGGCGATTTCCTCGCCGTCGGCCGTGACGGACGTCACCTTGTTCTCGCCGTTCACGGCGATTTTTTTCGTTTTGAGGCGCGTCACCTCGCAGCCGATGGATTCAAGAAAATCGGCCTCCTCGTCGGCGTCCGGCGACAGGCAGACGACGCAGACCTTTTTCCCGCGGTACAGCATGCCGTCGCACGTGGCGCAGTAGGATACGCCGTTTCCCAAAAGCTTTGCCTCGCCCGGGAAGACGGACGTCTGGACGACGCCGGTCGCCAGGATCAGGCTCCTGGCGGTCAGTATCTCGCTGCCGTAGCTGACGTTGAGCTCTTTCCCCATGGGCAGTACGGCTGTCACGCGTCCCGTGACGATCTCGACGCCCATGCCGGACGCGTGCATGACGAGCTTTCCCGACAGCTCCGCGCCGGAGATCCCCGGAAGGCCGGGGTAATTGCCGATCTCGGCGGCCTTGTACAGGCCGCTTTCCGTCCTGTTTTTCGAAATGACGACGACGTCCTTGCCGCGCATGCGCGCCGTGATCGCGGCCGATAGACCGGCCGGTCCGTCGCCGACAATGATTATATCGTGCATGATGTGCCTCCCGAATATGCATTCGTTGTGCTCTGGGATATTTTATCACAACTTCATTGTAAATACTACAAAAAACGTGTATAATAAGCACCCATAAGTCCGACGGCATATGCATGTGCGGTGAATCCCAACAAGCTGGAGCTGAAATAAATGGAAGAATCCAAAAATTTTATACACGCCTTTGTGGAGGAGGACACCGCGCCCGGCGGGCGGTTTGAAGGCAAAACCGTCCATACGCGCTTTCCGCCGGAGCCCAACGGCTATCTGCACATCGGGCACTGCAAAGCGCTGACGATCGATTTCGGCACCGCCGAAAAATACGGCGGCCTGTGCAACCTCCGGATGGACGACACGAATCCCGCCAAGGAGGACGTCGAGTATGTCGACGCCATACAGGAGGACATCCGCTGGCTCGGGTTTTCGTGGGGGGACCGGTTCTTCTACGGCAGCGATTATTTCGAAAAGACGTGCGAGCTGGCCGTCGGCCTCATAAAACGCGGCCTGGCCTACGTCTGCCAGATGTCGCCGGAGGAATTCAGGGCAAACCGGGGCGACGTCGGCGTACCCGCCAAAAGCCCCTACCGGGACCGTCCGGCCGAAGAGAGCCTCGACCTGTTCGAGCGCATGCGAAACGGCGAATTCAAAGAGGGCGACATGACGCTGCGCGCCAGGATCGACCTTGCCAGCGGCAACTTCAACCTGCGCGACCCCGTCTTGTACCGCATCCGCTTCGCGCACCATCACCGTCAGGGCGACAAATGGTGCGTGTATCCGATGTACGACTTCGCGCACCCGATCCAGGACGCGCTGGAGGGCATCACGCACTCGCTGTGCTCGCTGGAATACGAGGATCACCGCCCGCTGTACGACTGGGTCATCGACAACACCGACGTGCCGTCGTCCCCGCGGCAGATCGAATTCGCGCGGCTGGACATCAACTATACCGTCATGTCCAAGCGTAAGCTGCGCCGCCTTGTCGAGGAAGGGTATGTCGACGGCTGGGACGACCCCAGGATGCCGACAATCTGCGGGCTCCGGCGCCGCGGCTACACGCCGGCCTCCATCCGCAATTTCTGCGACAGGATCGGCGTTGCCAAGACGCCCAGCGTCGTGGACTACAGCTTTCTGGAGCACTGCCTTCGGGAGGACCTCAATATAAGCGCCGCGCGCGCAATGGTCGTCACGAAGCCCATCCGGCTGACCATAACGAATTACCCCGATGGGAAAAGCGAAACGTTCGACGTCGAGAACAACCCGGAAAACGAATCGATGGGCAGCCGCCGGGTCACGTTCTCGCGGGAGCTGTGGATTGAGCGGGACGATTTCGCCGTGGAGCCGCCCAAAAAATACAACCGGCTGTTTGTCGGCAACGAGGTGCGCCTGAAGGCCGCGTACATCGTCCGGTGCACGGGCTTCAATACGGCCGCCGACGGCAGCGTCGTCGAGGTCCTGGCCGAATATGACCCCGCAACGAGCGGGGGCAACACGCCGGACGGACGGAAGGTGCGCGGCACGATCCACTGGGTGGACGCCCGGAGCTGCGTCGACGCGGAGGTGCGTCTGTACGACAGGCTGTTCTCGGATGCCGACCCCGACGCGGGCGACAAGGATTTTCTGGAATGCCTCAATCCGGATTCCCTCGAGATCCTGTCCGGCTGCAAGGCCGAGAGGTTTCTGGAGAACGCGCAGCCGCCCGATACGTTCCAGTTCCTACGGCTGGGATATTTCACGGCGGACAGCCGGAACAGCCGCCCGGGACACCCCGTGTTCAACCGCTCCGTCGCGCTCAAGGACAGCTACAAGGGCGCGGGAAGCGCCGGATAGATAAACGATCCGCCATTATCGAATGAGCGCGGAAAAGAAATTTTCCGAAAATTGGTATAAACAGCGTCTCCGCCGTCAAAAATAACGGCAGAAACGCTGTTTTTTTACCCGTAACATACTTATCGGCGGGCTAACTCATTTCGAAACAGGAGGATCAGCAGTGAAAGAGAAGAAATCGTTTACGCGCAGGATAGGTGACTTCATCGCCGGGAAGGGGTTCTACGTCGTTCTTCTCGTCTGTACGGCCGTCATCGGCATCTCCGCATGGATCTTACTTTCAGCCGGCAATCTCAAGGACACGTCGGAAGCTGAAGATGTCGCCGGGATATCGCAGGAAGGCGGCGAGGCCATGGCGTCCCCCGACAGCGGCATTGCCGACGCGCTGGCCTCCGACGAGGCCGAGGCCAGGGCGGAAATCCCGGAGGAGAGCCTGACGCCATCCGCGTCCCCGTCGGAGGCCCCAAGCGCCAAGCCGTCCGCCGCGCCGAAGGAGGATACCCAGAAGAAGGATACGGCCGCGGACTCTGAGGAATCGGAGGAGGCGATGGCCAAGGAGCTTGTGTTCGTCTGGCCGGTCATGGGCGATATCGCCGTGATGTACGCCGTCGACGAGCTCATATACGACGAGACGATGGGTGACTGGCGGACGCATGAGGGCATCGATATCGCCGGCATGCTCGGCACGAAGGTCATGGCGGCAGCCGACGGCACCGTTATCGACATCTACGAGGACGACCTTTTGGGCACGACCGTCGTCATCGACCACGGAAACGGCCTGCAGAGCGTTTACGCCAACCTCGCGAAGGTACCCGTCGTCGAAACGGGCGACAAGGTTGCGATGGGTTCCGTCATCGGCTCGATCGGTTATACCGCCATCGGCGAATCGGACCAGGAATCGCATCTGCACTTTGCCATGACGCAGGACGGCGAGCCCGTGAACCCGTCCGATTACCTGCCGAATAAATAGTCGCGCGTCAAGCTGCATAACGTTTTTTCATTTCCCGTTTTTTCGTGCGGACGAAAAAACGGGAAATGTTTGTACGGCCGCCGGTCGCGCTGCACGCCGGACGATTCGGCCAAAAGGTGTCCGCGTTTTGACAAAATGAACTTTTGTAGGATTGTCAAACATCTTGGACAGTCAACATTTAAGGAAGTCGACAGGAG
>CAYMLM010000208.1:0-5518 GCA_964391385.1 uncultured Papillibacter sp. | reverse complement strand
GGGCGGCTTTGTAAAAGACGCCTGAGCTCATATTCCTCTATTGGGCGGCGGGCGGAAAAAGATAAATCAGCGGGCGAACGCAGTTCGCCCCTACGGGGACGAGGGACGCGGCGGGCGATTGATAATCGCCCCTATGGGGACGAAGGACGCGGCGAAAGGCGCCCTCATCCGTCTTGCCTTAAGGCTCGACAGCTTCCCCCTGGGGGAAGCCTCAAGATGCCAGACAAGTCAAATAAATCGCATATAATACACTTCCCTGCCGGCGGCGGGGACCATATTGAGACAAGAAGGCCTCCCGGTGCGGGAAGGCCGGGAAAATCAGCAGAAAAAGGATGATAATATGCCGCTCAACAAAAACATCAAAAAAGCGATGGTCATCGGCTCCGGCCCCATCGTCATCGGGCAGGCGGCGGAGTTCGACTACGCGGGGACGCAGGCCTGCCGCGCCCTCCGCGAGGACGGCATCGAGGTCGTGCTCGTCAACTCCAATCCCGCCACGATCATGACCGACAGCCACATGGCCGACCGCATCTATATCGAGCCTCTGACGCTGCCGGTCCTGAAGCGCATCATCGAAAAGGAGAAGCCCGACAGCCTCCTGTCGACGCTCGGCGGCCAGACGGGCCTGACGCTCTCGATGCAGCTGGCCAAGGACGGCTTTCTGGAACGGCAGGGCGTCCGGCTTTTAGGGGCCAATCCCGAGACGATCGACAAGGCGGAGGACCGCCAAATGTTCAAGGAGACGATGCAGTCGATCGGCCAGCCGGTCATCCCGTCGAAGGTCGTCACCGACCTCGAGGCGGCGCGGGAATTTGCCGCAGAGACGGGCTTTCCGCTCATCATCCGCCCCGCCTTTACGCTCGGCGGGTCGGGCGGCGGCATGGTCGGCGATATGCGGGAGCTCGACGAGATCGTGCGGGGCGGGCTGCGCGCCTCGCCCATCGGTCAGGTGCTCGTGGAGCAGTCGGTGGCCGGGTGGAAGGAAATCGAATTCGAGGTCATGCGCGACAGCCTCGGCAACGTCATCACGATCTGCTCGATGGAAAACCTCGATCCCGTCGGGGTGCACACGGGCGACAGCATCGTCATCGCCCCGGCCGTGACGCTGGCCGACAGGGAGTACCAGATGCTCCGCACGGCCGCGCTCGACATCATCAACGCCCTGAAGGTCGAGGGCGGGTGCAACGTCCAGTTCGCCTTGAATCCCGACAGCTTCGAGTACATGGTCATCGAGGTCAACCCGCGCGTGTCGCGCTCGTCGGCGCTGGCGTCAAAGGCCACGGGCTACCCCATCGCGAAGGTCGCCACGAAGATCGCCATCGGCTACACCCTGAACGAGATCCAAAACGCCGTCACGGGCAAGACGAGCGCCTGCTTCGAGCCGGCCATCGACTACGTCGTCGTCAAGTTCCCGAAGTGGCCGTTCGACAAGTTCGTGTACGCCAAGCGGACGCTCGGCACGCAGATGAAGGCCACCGGCGAGGTCATGGCCATCGGCACGACGTTCGAGGAGGCGCTCATGAAGGCCGTCAGGGGCGCGGAGATCGGCCACGACAGCCTGGCCGACAAAATCTGCATGGGCCAGGACGACGCGACGATCCGCGCGCGGCTCGGCGACTGCACGGACGAGCGCGTGTTCGTTGTGTACGAGGCGCTGCGGCGCGGCGTGACGGTCGATGAGATATTTGAGATCACAAGAATCGACAGGTGGTTCCTGTCGAAGATAAATAAACTTCTGAAGATGGAGAAAACGCTCGCGGGCGGCTTTGACGACGCGGTTTATCTCAGGGCCAAGCACATGGGCTTCCCGGACAGGCTGATCGAAAGGCTGTCGGGACAGACGGTGCAAAAGCCGCGGCGGGCCGTCTTCAAGATGGTCGACACGTGCGCGGCGGAGTTTAGCGCTCAGACGCCGTACTTCTACTCCACGTACGACGACGTCAACGAGGCGGAGGAGTTCATACGGGCGCGCGCGTCGGACAAGAGGACGGTGATCGTCTTCGGCTCGGGGCCGATCCGCATCGGCCAGGGCATCGAGTTCGACTATGCCTCCGTCCACTGCGTGTGGGCGCTCAAGGACGCCGGCTACGACGTCGTCATCGTCAACAACAACCCCGAGACGGTGTCCACGGACTTCGACACGGCCGACAGGCTCTACTTCGAGCCGCTCACGAGCGAGGACGTGTGGAACATCATCGAGACGGAAAAGCCGTACGGCGTCGTCGTGGCCTTCGGCGGCCAGACGGCCATCAAGCTCACGGCGTTTCTCGATAAAATGGGCGTTCGAATCCTCGGCACCGCGGCCGACAGCATCGACGCCGCCGAGGACCGGGAGCGCTTCGACAAGCTCCTGGAGGACCTCGGGATCGCGCGGCCGGTCGGCGATACGGTCATGACGGAGGACGAGGCGCTCGAGGCGGCGGAAAAAATCGGGTATCCGGTGCTCATGCGGCCGTCGTACGTGCTCGGCGGGCAGAACATGATCATCGCGTGGAGCGAGGAGGACATCCGCGAGTACATGGCGATCATCCTCGCGCAGGGCATCGAAAATCCCGTTTTGATCGACAAGTACCTCATGGGCACGGAGCTCGAGGTCGACGCCATCTGCGACGGCGAGGAGATCCTCATCCCCGGCATCATGGAGCACGTCGAGCGCGCCGGTATCCACTCCGGCGACTCCATCGCCGTGTACCCGGCGTGGAACATCGACGACGACATGCGCACGACGATCGTGGAGAGCACCGAGAAGCTCGCGCTGGCGCTTAAAACGATCGGGCTCGTCAATATCCAGTACCTGATCTCCGACGGGAAGCTCTTTGTGATCGAGGTCAACCCGCGCTCGTCGCGGACGATCCCGTACATCAGCAAGGTCACCGGCGTGCCGATGGTGGAGCTGGCGGCAAAATGCATGATCGGCCAGAGGCTCCGCGACATGGGGTACGGCACGGGGCTGTACAAAAAGTCGCCGTACGTGGCGGTGAAGGTGCCCGTGTTCTCGTTTGAAAAGCTTTTAAACGTCGACACGATGCTGGGGCCTGAGATGAAGTCCACCGGCGAGGTGCTCGGCGTGGCCACGACGCGCGAGGAGGCGCTGTACAAGGGTTTACGCGCCGCCGGATACCGGCTGAATAAATCGGGCGGGATATTTGTGACCGTGCGCGACCGCGACAAGGCGGAGATCCTGCACGTCGTGCGGAAGTTTTCCGATCTCGGCTTCGCCGTCTACGCCACGAAGGGCACCGCCGAGGCGCTCGAAAACGTCGGCATCCAGGCGGTCACGGTCGGCAAGATACACGAGGACGACAGCAACGGCCTCACGCTCATCGAGAGCGGCGCGGTCGACTACGTCATATCGACCTCGACGCGCGGGCGCCTGCCGACGCGCGACAGCGTCAAGATCCGGCGCAAGGCCGTCGAGCGCGCCATCCCCTGCCTCACGTCCGTCGACACGGCCAACGCCGTCGTGGACTGCCTGATGAGCCGGTACACCCAGGCGACCATCGAGCTCGTCGACTTGAGCCGCATGCGCCGGGAGAAGCTCAGGCTGGAGTTTTCCAAGATGCAGACGTGCGGCAACGACTATATCTACTTCAACTGCCTCGGGGGCTGCGACATCGCAAGCCCCGAGAGCCTGTCCATCCGGCTTTCCGACAGGCATCTGAGTATCGGCGGCGACGGCGTCGTGCTCATCCTGCCGTCCGGGAAGGCCGACGCGTCGGTGCAGATCTACAACATGGACGGCACGAACGGCGGCATCGGCGGCAACGCGCTGCGCTGCGTGTGCAAGTACCTGTACGATTCCGGCATCGTGCCGAGGAAGGAAATGGTCATCGAGATGGGCGGCAAGCTGCGCCGGATGCGCGTGTTCACGACGGGCGGCAAGGTCTCGACCGTCACGGCCGACATGGGCAAGGCCGAGTTTTCTCCCGCGCTCGTCCCGGTGAGCCTGCCGGGCGACAGGGTCGTCGATACGCCTGCCGTCATCGGCGGCGAACCCTACCGCATCACGTGCCTGTCGGTCGGCAACCCGCACTGCGTCGTCTTCCTGCCGAACATCCACGGCCTGGACCTCAATAAGATCGGGCCGCAGTTCGAGCACGACCCGATGTTCCCCGAGCGCGTCAACACGGAGTTCGTGCTCGTCATGAACGAGAATACGATCGCGATGCGCGTGTGGGAGCGCGGCAACGGCGAGACGCAGGCCAGCGGCACCGGCGCGTGCGCGGCGGCGGTCGCGGCGGTCGAAAACGGGTACTGCAGGAAGGACGCGGACATCACGGTCAAGCTCCTGGGCGGCGACCTGAAGGTCCGGTACACCGACGAGGGCATCTTCATGACGGGCGGCGCGGTCAAGTGCTTCGACGGCGTCGTGGAGGTGTGACGGCGGGCGCGGGTACGCCCTGCTCATACTGTGAAAGAAACGTCCCGGACGGGGCGACGAACCCTCATCCGTCGCGGCAAAGCCGCGCCGCCTTCCCAGTGCGAAGTCCTTCGCACCGGGAAGGCTTATGCCGGCGGCGCCGGCGTCCGGCAACTCTCCCCCGCTCCGACTTTTACAACAGGAGGCATACCGCATGAATTTCAACATGAAGGTCATTATCGCGGGGTTTGCGCTCATGCTCTTCGCCGTCGTCGCCGCGCTCAACGCGTCGGTCTACTACGGGCTTTCCGCCATGTCGCTGATTGTCGGCGGGCTGGGCCTGTTTCTGGCGCTGGCCGGCTGCATCGGAAAGCAGGAGCCGGTCGGGGGCGCGGACAAAGCGGAGAACGACGACCCGGACGCGCGCGGCCCCAGCGAGCGGTAGTAAAAAGGCGGCGCGGCGGGGTGACGAACCCTCATCCGTCATTTGCTGCGCAAATGCCACCTTCCCGGCGCGAAGTTCCTTTGCGCCGGGGAAGGCTTGCGCATAGCAAAACCGCCCCGGAAGGGGCGTTTTGCATGCCGAAGATTTTGCCTGTTTTTCAGGCGATTTTGCTGGAGATTGGTATTGACACGGGCGGCCGGGAATGTTAATATACTAAGGCTATCACGCGCGAGTGGTGGAATTGGCAGACTCGCTAGATTCAGGTTCTAGTGTCCAATACGGACGTGCGGGTTCAAGTCCCGCCTCGCGCACCACGAAATAAGTTCTGATTGTTACCGTAAAGGCTTGCAATCAGGGCTTTTTTCTTTGTGCTAGTATCTGAATCTGGCGACTCTGCCAATCGGAAAAGTCACCATGTTTAATTGTTTAAGCGTCGCGTCCCAAAAATGTCCCAAAAGACTACGAGTTTGTTGAAATACTGTTAAAGAGTGCTGCATCTAGTTTTTCACCCATTGCGACCTTCTCGGAATAGAAGATGTGCGAGTATATATTTGCCGTGGTTGAAATGTCGCTATGACCGAGCCATGTTTGAATGTCTTTGAGATCACAGCCGCCGGAGCTATGTAATAGTGTCGCAACCGAGTGCCGGAGATCGTGATGGAGTGCTACAATAAAAGTGCAGTCGAAAAACACCCTCAAATGAGATAGAATAG
>CAYMLM010000207.1:1798-5523 GCA_964391385.1 uncultured Papillibacter sp. | reverse complement strand
CGGCACGACGTAAATGAGCTTGACGCGTTCCTCCGTTTCCAGCAGCTCCGCCAGAGCGTCCATGCGCATGCCGTCCGCGTCTGTCGGCACCTCCGCAAACCGGCAGCCGTACGCCCGGAACGCCGTGATGGCGGCAAGGTATGTCGGTGACTCGCACAAGACCGTGTCGCCCTCGTCCAGAAAAACCTTGCCCGACAGGTCGAGCGCCTGCTGCGAGCCGTTTGTCAGGAGGATATCTTCCGCCTCGAACGATGTTCCCCGCGTTTGATTGACGCGCGCCGCGATCCACTCGCGCAGCGGCAGGTACCCCTCCGTTGTGGTGTATTGAAGGGCCGACCGGCCCTCCTCCCTGAGCACGCGCGCCGACACGTCGACGAGCTCGTCGACCGGGAACAGCTCCGGCGCGGGCAGCCCGCCGGCAAACGAGATGATCTCGGGCATTTCGGTGATCTTCAGCAGTTCCCGGATCTCGGACGCCCTGAGGCGGGCCATGCGCCGGGCATACGGATAGTTCATAGTGTCTGCCTCCTGAATTAGATGATCGGCCGGATCTCCTGGACATTATCAGCCGTCTGCGCCGGATTTTCCGCCGCGAGCTCGCCGATCGCCAGGCAAAGCTTTTCGACGCCCTCTTCGATCCTGCTTTTGGGAGCGTACGTGAAATTCAGCCTGAAACAATCGTCGCCCGACCCGGAATAATGAAAAGGCGCGCCGGGCACGAAGCTCACCTTGTATTCAGCGGCCTTTGCCACCAGAGCGGCGGACGACAGTCCCTCCGGCAGCCTGCACCAGACATAATAGCCGCCGGCCGGCCTGTTCCAGGAAAGCCCCGGCGGGGCAAACCGGGAGAGCGCGCGGAGCAGGATATCGCGCCGCTCCTTGTATTCCGCGCTGATACGTCCGAGATGCTCTTCCAGCATGCCGTCGGTGATAAATCTCTCGATCATCCACTGGGACAGGCTGCTCGAGTGCAGGTCCGTCAGCTGCTTTGAGGACGAAAACGCTTTGACGATCCGCCTGTCGGCGACGATCCAGCCGAGCCGGAGCCCGGAATAGACGTTTTTTGAAAATGTGCTGAGATAGACAACGTGGCCGTTGCCGTCGAGCGCCTTTAAAAGCGGCGGCTGCGCGCCCTCATAGCTGAGTTCGCCGTAGGCGTCGTCCTCAAGGACGACGGCGTTGTTTTTCGCCGCGAGCCCGACGAGGCGTTTGCGCCTGCCCAGATCCATGACGGCGCCCGTCGGATTCTGATAGGTCGGGATCGTGTAGATCAGCTTCGGCCTGTAGCGGCCCAGAAGCTGCTCGAGCACGTCGACCCTCATGCCGTTTTCGTCGACCGGCACGGTCATAATGCGCGCCCCGGCGGTCCTGAAAACCTGTATCGCCGGAAAATACGTCGGCTCCTCCAGAACGACGATGTCGCCGGGATCGACAAACACCCGCGCCGTGAGGTCGATGCCCTGCTGGGAGCCGGCCAGCATCATCACTTCCTCCGGGCCGCAGTAAACGCCCCGCTTTCGCATCAGCGCGCACATGGCCCGCCGCAGCGAGAAAAAGCCTTCCGTCGGTGAGTGCATGAGCGCGCGGACGTTTTCTTTCCGGTAGAGCTCCCGCTCGAGCTCCCGGAGCATTTCTGCCGGGCCGCAGTCTGGAGAGGCGATGCCGGTGGCAAAGGAGATGAAATCCGTCCGGCTGGCCAGCTCCAGCAGCTCGCCGATAAGCCCGGAATCAAACCGTCCCGCGTAGCGGCTGAACAGCTGATTCCAGACCGGCTCGCCCTGCTCGCCGTGCTCCCTGTCCGCTGCGCCGTCCGGGGCTGAAACAATCGTCCCGTTTCCGACATGCGCGCCGAGCAATCCCTCCGCCTTGAGCTCATTGTACGCATTGAGGACCGTCGTCCTGTTGACGCCGAGGCTTTCCGCAAGTCTGCGCTCCGACGGCAGACGATGGCCCGCCGCCAGTTCTCCCGTCTCGATCTGCCGGCGGATCTGCCCGGCGATCTGAATATAGACCGGCGTTTTGGAGTCTCTGCAAATGTCGATTTTCAAGCCATTTCACCTCATTGGATGCATCCATTGTAATCATAATGGACATAACTGTGATTTACAACAACCATTACAAGACTTTTTATACCGTCCATTATGATAATTGGATGCATAACGGGATGTCAACCCAAAAAAGGCACGCCTCTAAAGGCGTGCCTCAGGCTGTTAAAGTCGTACGGTTTCCGTATCAGCGTTTGGCTTTTTCACTTTGCCGCTGCAGCGTCGAGGTGATCGCGCCCGTCGGGCAGGCGCGCCTGCAGTCGCCGCAGCGGATGCATTCCGCGCTGTTGGGCTCGTCATAGACCGGGATCTCGAACTTGCAGGCGCGCTGGCAGGCTTTGCAGCTTGTGCATTTGTCCGCGTCGACTTTAAAGCGGTACAGCGCAATCTTGTTAAACGGGCTGTAGATTGCGCCGAGCGGGCAGACGTAACGGCAGAAAGGCCGGTAATCCAGGATCGACAGCAGGACGAACACAATGAGCAGCAGCATCTTCCAGTCGAACAGCCAGCCGAGCACGGCGCGCAGCTCCGGATTGAGGGAAACGAGCGGGATGCCCGCCATCAGCGTGCCGGCCGGGCAGATGTAGGCGCAAAACCACGGCTTGCCCTGGCCGCCGATGTCGAGGATCAAAATCGGCAGCGCCACGACAAACACGGCCAGTATGACATATCTTAAGTACTTGAGCCACCGGTCGCCCGGCAGCCTCTTCATTTTCTTCACAAACGGTATCTTGTACAAAAGATCCTGCACAAGCCCGAACGGGCACAGCCAGCCGCAGACGAAGCGGCCCAAAAGCGCGCCCACCATGACGAGAAACCCGACGACGTAGTAGGAGAAATTGAGCGTCCTGCTTGTCAGCACCGACTGAAGCGCGCCAACCGGGCACGCGCCGAAAGCCCCCGGGCAGGAATAGCAGCTGAGCCCCGGTACGCAGAACCTTTTCAGTCCGCCCGTATAAATCTTCCCCTGCAGAAAACCGGCTGCGTACCCGTTTGTCAGAGCCGTGAAACCAAGCTGCACGCCGTGACGCAGACCGCCCCGTACCTTACCCAAGGCCGATACACTCCAGACATACGCGGATCGCCTTGTTGAGGACAATGCCCGATTCGCCGCGGGCGATCCCGATGATAAAAAACGCCGCGCCGATAAGGAATATGCCGGCGGTGATGACCGGCTTCCTATTCATTTATCCGACCTCTTTCAGCAGCTCGTCTGCAATTTTTGCCCACTCTTCATAGCTCTTCGCGCCGACATATTGCTCGCCGACCTGAGTGCCGGTCTCGTCGACAAAGATTGTTGTCGGAACGTACATGACCTCGTCAAGGAAACCGTCGATCAGATCGTCCGACGGCACTATATGCAGATAACCCGCTCCGGTCTGTTCGATGATCACCTCTGCGGCATTCACAACGCCTGTGTCCACAGTGTCTCCATAGAACGCGTCTGAGACGATGCCGACGATCTGAAATCCCTTTTCGGCATAATTCCGGCTGAGCGCCCCAAGCTCCGGCATCTCGTCGATGCACGGGCCGCAGAAGGTGGCCCAGATATTGACCATCGTGAGTGCATACCCGCTGAAAATGCTCTGATCGACCGGATTGCCGGCTAAATCGGCCGCTTCGAAATCGCCCATGATCCCGTTCGAAGCCGGGACCTCGGCCGGCGACGGCGAAGGCGAC
>CAYMLM010000207.1:0-1698 GCA_964391385.1 uncultured Papillibacter sp. | reverse complement strand
CGGCGACGGCGAAGGCGACGGGCTCGGTGACGGCGAAGGCGAAGGCGACGGGCTCGGCGACGGTGTTGCAGCGGGCGTCACTTCCACAGTAGGCGCGGCCGGGGACTGCGTCGATGAAACGGGCAGAATATTGAGCAGCGCGCATCCCGGCGCCGACAGAATCAGCGCAAGAATTAATACTGCGGCTGTTAACTTTTTCATCTGTCATCTCCTTTCAAACCATATTTACAGTTTTCCTTTTTCGGTGAGGTATTCCTCGGCGAATATGGACGCCACGGCCCCGTCGGACGCCGCCGTGACGATCTGCCGGAGCGGCTTGGTCCGCAGGTCGCCCACGGCAAATACGCCCGGCACGCTCGTGCAAGTCGTCTCATCGGCAATGACATAGCCGTTTTCATCCGTGTCGAGCTGGCCTTTAAAAAGGCGCGTGTTCGGCGTGCGGCCGACAGCGATAAAAATCCCGTCGCAGCCGAGCTCCGTAAGTTCGCCGGTCTTTACATTTTCAATTTTCGCGCCTGTGATCTTTTTGTCATGTAAAAACGCACTGATTTTGCAGTTGGGCAGAAATGTCAGGTTGTCGGCCTGACGGATCGACTCCAGATAGCTTTTAGACGCGCGCAGCGCGTCCCGACGGTGGACGAGATAGACCTTCGCGCAGATCCGCGATAAAAACAGCGCGTCCGTAACGGCCGTATCCCCGCCGCCATTGACGATAACCGTCTTCCCCTTGAAACGCATGCCGTCGCAGGTGGCGCAATAGGCCACGCCGCGGTTTAGGAGCTGTTCTTCCCCCGGCAGGCCGAGGTGTTTTGACGACGCTCCGGTTGCAAGGATGACGGTTCCGGCCTCGTAATCGCCGTCGTCCGTGCAGATCCGCTTCGGGTCTTCCCCTAAATCGACGGACAGCACCTCTTTGAAGACGCTCTTCGCGCCGAACCTTTCAGCCCCCTGGCGCATTTTCTCTCCCAGCTCAAACCCGTCGACGCCGTTTTCAAAGCCTGGATAGTTTTCGACCCAGCTGGACGTCGCCATCTGGCCGCCCGCGGAGAGCTTCTCTATGAGAAGCGTCGTGAGCCCGGCCCGCGCGCAGTATAATGCGGCCGTATATCCGCCGGGTCCTCCGCCGATAATGATAGTGTCAAAATACTCACTCATCACGGCCCGCCCTACGCTTTGTCGACGCCCTGTTCGCTGAGCCATTGGTCGATCTCGGCTCTGGACCCCGGATTGACAAGCGCTTTGCCGGCCTTCCCCTTTTGGAACAGGATGAGCGTCGGTATGATCATGACCTCGAAACGGTCCTCAAGCGGCTCGTTGTCATCGACGTTGACCATTCCGACGAGCACGTCCGGCGCGTAGCTTTCGGCTATGGCGTCGACAACGGGCTTTAAGCGCCTGCAGTATCCGCACCAAGGCGCCGTAAACTGCACGAGCACCGGTTGGTCTGAGCCCTCGACAACGGTCTCGAAGTTTTCGGTTGTGATATCTATGAGCGACATAATATGACCTCCGTTTTCTTATCTGTATGGATCGCTTATATTATAACCGTTCGGCCGCTTTGTTTAAAGTGATATCGTCACAGTTGTCTTATTTTTTTGGTTTTAATAAAAAAAACTTCAATAAAAAGCAGTTATATGCTATATTAGAGAAACAGAAAAATAAAGGTTTAATAAAAAATAGGTAGCCCTATAAAAAAAA
>CAYMLM010000206.1:0-5533 GCA_964391385.1 uncultured Papillibacter sp. | reverse complement strand
CGTCAGGGGCAGGTCGTTGATCGGAAGGCCGAAGGCCTCCGAGAGCGCGGACGCGACGCGGATGGCGCTGTAAGCGTCGTTGCACTGGCCCATATCCATGATGCGCGGCAGCCCGCCGATCGTGCCGAGGTCGAGGTCGTTGAAGCGGTACTTGCCGCAGGCGAGCGTGAGGATCACCGTGTCGTCCGGCGTCTTCTGCACAAATTCCGTGTAGTAGTTGCGGCCGGGCTTCGCGCCGTCGCAGCCGCCAACCAGGAAGAAATGTTTGATCGCGCCTGTTTTGACGGCGTCGACGACCTTGTCGGCAACGGAGAGCACCGTGCCGTGGCCAAAGCCGGTCATGACGGTCTTGCCGCCGTTGATGCCGGTCATCTCCCGATCCTCGGGATAGCCGCCCAGCTCGAGCGCTTTGTCGATCACCGGCGTGAAATCCTTATCATCTCCTATGTGCACAAGGCCCGGATACGACACGACTTCCGTCGTGAACACGCGGTCGCTGTAGCTGGCTTTCGGAGGCATGAGACAGTTCGTCGTAAAGAGGATCGGCGCGGGGATCGCGTCGAATTCCTTCTGCTGGTTCTGCCAGGCTGTGCCGAAGTTGCCCTTGAGGTGCGGATACGCCTTGAGCTTCGGGTATGCGTGCGCCGGCAGCATCTCCCCGTGCGTATAGATGTTGATGCCCTTGTCCTTGGTTTGCTCCAGCAGCAGCTCAAGATCCTTGAGATCGTGGCCGGTGATGACGATGAACGGGCCTTTCTCGACCGTCAGCGGCACCGTCGTCGGGGCGGGCGTCCCGTACGCACCCGTATTGGCCCTGTCAAGCATCTCCATGCATTTGAGGTTGACCTCGCCGACTTCCATAACCGCGGGAAGCAGGTCCTCCATCTTCGCATCCGTGCGGGCAATGGCGCGCATGCCCTCAAAAATTTTGTTGTTTACCGTCTCGTCGCCGGCGCCGAGCACACGGGCGTGATAGGCGTAAGCGGCTACGCCGCGCAGTCCGAGCAGGATCAGGGATTTGAGCGAACGGATGTCCTCGTCGGCGCTCCAGAGCTTGAGCGGTACGGCCTCGTTGTCGCAGTCCAGCTTCAGGCCGGGCGCGGCAGCCGTTTTTTCGTCGCGCACCGCAGCGATAAGCGCGTCAATCGAGTCGCCGTCGAAATTGACATTCGTGATGGTCGTGAAAAGTCCTTCCAGCATGAGCCGGACCGCCTTGTCCGTGGGGGCCATCCCCTCGTACGCGCACGCAAGGCCGATAAGCTCTTTTGTGAGCGCGTCCTGGAGGTTTGCGACCTCCGCTGTTTTTCCGCATACCCCGGCCCGGCCGGTGCAGGCTTTTCCGCCCGCCGTCTGTTCGCATTGATAGCAAAACATATCCATTTGTCAGTCCTCCTTGAATATTTGAGTTTTTTATTTAGTACTTCATTCAACAGCTTCTTATTACTCCTCCAGCACCCGCCCGTCCGCCGAAATGACCTCGACTGACCAGGGGATAAACTTACCGCTGTCCTGCAGCGCCTTTTTGACGGCCGCTTCGATCCCGCCGCAGCAGGGCACTTCCATCCGGACGACTTTGACGCTTTTGATGTTGTTTCGGCGGATGATCTCCGTCAGCTTCTCGGCGTAGTCGCCCTCGTCGAGCTTCGGGCAGCCGATGAGCGTCACGCGGCCGCGGATATACTTCCTGTGGAAGTCGCCGTAGGCATAGGCCGTACAGTCGGCCGCGATCAAAAGGTGCGCGTTTTCAAAATACGGCGCGTTCACCGGTACGAGCTTGAGCTGGACAGGCCACTGCGTCAGCTCGCTGCCGACCTCCGCGGGGGCCGGCTCATCCCGGCGCGCTCTCGCAAGCGTTTTGGACTGCGTCCCCGGACAGCCGCACGGCAGCGGCGCGTCCGTTTGAGCCTTCGCGGCCTTCGACGCGAGCACCGCGGCGTGGTCGTAGGCAGGCGCTTCCCGTTCCTCGAAGCGGATGGCTCCGGCCGGACACGCGGGCAGGCAGTCGCCGAGGCCGTCGCAGTAGTCCTCGCGGACCAGCCGGGCTTTTCCGTCGATCATCCGGATCGCGCCCTCGTGGCAGGCCTCGGCGCAAAGTCCGCAGCCGTTGCATTTCTCTTCGTCTATTTTTATTATTTTACGGATCATTGCCGCTTCCTCCTTGATTTGTTGATCCGATCATACTACAATGATCACGTGCTGTATGTTGTTTTTGCAACGCAATGTGAAAAATTAATGGAGGATCGTTTATGACAAAGTATTTGCCGGTCATAAAAAAATGCCCGCTTTTCGCAGGTATGGAAGACGCCGATATCGGTAAGATCCTGCCCTGTCTTTCCGCGACCGTACACAAGGCTGAAAAAAATACGTTCATCTTTTCGGCGGAAGACCGCGTGCGTTCCGTCGGGCTCGTCCTGAGCGGCAACGTCCATATCGTGAACGAGGATTTCTGGGGCCGCAAGGATATTATGTCTCAACTGGGCCCCGGCGAGCTGTTCGCCGAATCATTTTCCTGCGCCCGGGAAGAGAAGCTTACCGTCGGCGTTCTGGCCGCCGAGCCGACCGACTACATGCTCATAGACTGCGGGAAGGTCATCAGGACCTGCACCTCTGCCTGCATGTTCCATACGCAGCTCATTTCAAACATGCTGCAGGTTATCGCGCACAAAAATATCCGGCTGATGCAGAAGGTAGAGCAGGTCTCCAAGCGCACGACGCGCGAAAAGCTGCTTTCTTACCTTTCCGCCGAATCGCAGAGAGCCGGCGGCAGCCAATTCGATATCCCCTTCAACCGGCAGGAGCTGGCCGATTACCTCTCCGTCGACCGCAGCGCCATGTCGTCCGAGCTCGGCCGGATGCGCGAGGAGGGGCTGATCGATTATTCGCGCAATCATTTCCTTCTCAGACAGGCGCTGCAAACCCAGTGACGATGGCCGGCCCCAGGGCGATTCTTAGTTTTTTCTTCTTGATTTGTAAAATTATGTTGAATTTTGACGAATTTCTTATATAATGAATGGCGTTCGTGATTTCAGTGCATATACAGGTGCACTTCCTGAAAATTCAGTTTTTTCGTGAAAAGACTCGGATGTCCGGCAATATGGGTTCTTGAACCATCGGAATGGACCGCTGTTTCTATATTTTTTGTCATATTTTGTTGAAATGTGCAGCATTTGATATATAATACCGTCATGGGATTCATTATTAATCTGGAGGTTACATATGAAAAAGCGTGTCGTTTCGGTTCTTATGATCATCGTTTTATTGGCCGGCGTCTTGTCCGTCAGCGCCCTGGCGACCGGCGGCCTCTCCAATTTCTCCAAGGTGCGTACCTATTCCGGCCAGTTCACAGACGTTCCCGCTTCGCAGTGGTATGCCGACGAGGTTCAGCTGGTTTATGAATACGGTTTGATCGACGGGCTCACGACAACCACATTTGGTCCCGACGAAAACCTGACAATCGCCCAGGCCATCAAGCTGGCCGCCGTCTTGCACAGCATCTACAACACCGGGACGTCGACGCTCACAAACGGCAGTCCGTGGTATCAGACCTACGTGGATTACGCGCTTGAAAACGGCATCATCGCGTCGGGATACTCCAATTATAACGCGACGGCCACGCGGGCCGATTTCGCCGTGATTTTCGCGGGCGCCCTCCCGGAAGAGGCCCTGACGGCCATCAATAATATCTCCTCCGGGGCGATTCCGGATGTCAACTACGCCTATTCCTACGGCCCGGCCGTCTACCTGCTCTACAGGGCCGGTATCCTCACAGGCAGCGGAGCCGATCACGCCTTCCATCCCAACGACAGCATCAAGCGCTCCGAGGTCTCCGCGATCGCGGCGCGCATGGCAAACAGCGGCTTCCGGCAGAGCTTTTCCATGACGACAACAGAGCTGACCGCGACGGAAATTGCCGCGCAATGCTCCCCCGCCGTCTTTTATATCGTGGTGTTCGACGGCAACGGCAACGCCTTCAAGTCCGGCAGCGGTTTCTTTATCAACAGCACGGGCCTCGCCGTGACGAATTATCACGTGATCGAGGGTGCGTCTTCGGCCCTGATCATGACAACCGACGACGAGGTCTATGACGTGACCGGCATCTACGACTACAACGAGGATTATGACCTTGCGCTCCTGCAGGTCGACGGGAGCGGCTTCCCGTTCCTCCCGACCGGCGATTCCGACACGGTCGTCCAGGGGGCGACGGTTTACGCCATCGGCAATCCGCAGGGACTGACCAACACGTTTTCCCAGGGCATCGTCTCCAACGCCGCCCGCGAGTTCTCCGACACCCCGGTGAGCTTTATCCAGTTTGACGCGGCCATTTCCTCCGGCAGCAGCGGCGGCGCTCTCATCAACACACACGGCGAAGCCATCGGCGTGACGGCCGCCACGGTCGTGACGGGCCAGAACTTAAACCTCGCCATACCGATCAACCTGATTAACGAGCTGTCCACCGACCGTTACTACTCCTTTACGGCTGCCGGCGGCAATCAGTTCGGCGGCGAGATCGGGCTGTCCAGCACGGAGGTCACCGTGAAAGCGTACAGCGTTGCGCAGGTCACCGTCACGGACGTGCTGAATAACTGTGACAGCGTGGCCTATCAGATCAGCAACGATTCGGTCGTCGGGTGCCGATGGGAAGGCTGGACAAATAACTTAACGCAAAATACGCTGAGCATCAAGGGCTTTTCGCCGGGAACAGCCACCATCAGCGTGTACCTGCTGGACGCGTATGACAATATACTGGCGTCCGACGTCATAACGGTAACGGTGACGGAGGGCCAGGCCCCCGCGGTGACTTTCTATGCCAGCCACTATCCGGTTGTGGATCTCGGCGCGTATGAAGGCGTCCCCCAGCTCGACAACCGTGCCATCAGCGGCAGAGTACATTATTGGTACGACATCAACGATTTTTATGGCGATATCGACGACGTCTTTGACCGGTACGGGCAGCTGCTGATGGATCGTGGTTTCTACTTAATCGGTTCCGAAACGTTTGACGGATACGAATATTATACCTATGCCAATTCCGATTGGTGGGTGGACATCGGAATCGAAAGCGGCGTTTACGTCGAGGTCATTATTTATTAATCCCAATACGATTTTAAGCCGGCTGTCCTGCTCTTCGGGACAGCCGGCTTTTTATCTCAACAGGGTTTTTAATCCACTAAATACATCAAAGCTTTTTTCGCAGGAGGATGTCCACAAGCAGCCAGATGCCGAGGACGAAGGACACCGTAAATCCGAATACGCCGAGCAGCGGGATCCCGAGCAGCTTTGGCTGCATGTCCGTCATGCACAAAAGGCTGGATCCGATCAGGCCCGCGGCCGTCAGGATGCAGACGACCAGCCGGTTGACCATGCGGCTGATCTTTAAAAGCAGCTCCTCGGAGCCCACCATCTCGACATTTATCTTGTTTCGGCCCTTGGCCGCCTGCCGGACAAGCTCCGTCAGATGCGAGGCCATATCGGCCGACCGGCTCCCCAGGCTCCGAAGCAGAAGCAGCCTTTTCTCCAGTTCCCCGCCGAGGTC
>CAYMLM010000205.1:0-5538 GCA_964391385.1 uncultured Papillibacter sp. | reverse complement strand
GAAACGTCCCCGCTCGGGCTCGGACCCGGCGAAACGTCCCCGCTCGGGCTCGGACCCGGCGAAACGTCCCCGCTCGGGCTCGGACTCGGCGACTCATCCCCGCTCGGGCTCGGACTCGGAGACGGAGACGGACTGCTTGATGTACTGCCTGAGGATGAGGCCGACGTGCCCTTTCCCCAGGATGATTTACCGGCGTAATTGCCGTCCGTCACATACAGACTGTCGTTGGCGTCGCGCGTGTAGATGCTCAGCTCGTCGAGCTCTATATCCTCCTTTAAGGGATTGAGCTTCCCGTTGAGCAGCTCAAGCCACTCGTCTAAATAGATCGTGACATAAGAATCGCCGTTTATGCGGTCGTCGATGTTTCCCGGAATCGTTTGGAAGGAGATGTTTTCCGCGTCCATCTTGTAGAATTCCTGGGCAAGCCAGACAAGGTTGCCGGCCGTCAGGTCCGTTTCGACATATTTGATGAAGATATTGGCGATCTCCGATAGGTTCAGGTTTTTCTGTTTCTCGATGACCTGCCGGCACATCTCCATCAGGAATTGCTGTTGCATCTCAATGCGCCCGATGTCTCCGGTGGCGTAGCCGGTGCCCCCCGTCCCCTTCCGGAAACGTACGAGCTGCAGCGCCTCGGCGCCGTCCAGA
Organism: uncultured Papillibacter sp.; assembly: GCA_964391385.1. Classification (GTDB taxonomy): domain Bacteria; phylum Bacillota; class Clostridia; order Oscillospirales; family Oscillospiraceae; genus Sporobacter. Next base: position 4,890 of record CAYMLM010000205.1, on the reverse strand, counting down.
TGCTGCGGCCCCGCCTTCAGGTGGATGTAAAGGTCCTGGTCCGGGTCCTCGTAGTCCATGTCCCGCGGCACGTTGAAATCCACCCCGTCGACCGCGTCGACAAGCGCGGCAAACGCGTCGAGGTCGACGACGAAGTAGTAGTCCACATAGAAGCCCAGCATATCCCGGAGCCCGTCCTTAACGCCGTCGATACCGCCGTTTGCATACAGGGAGTTGACCTTTTTCGTATACCACGATACGTTGACAAGCGTATCGCGCGGTATGTTGACGACGTTCATTTTATAATTGGCGGCGTCAAAATTGACGACCATCATCGTGTCCGAATTGCCGTTGCCGTCGTCGAAGCCCAGTATGACAAACGTGTACATGTTGGGTTTCCGGTCCGTCCACATCTGCTCCGGCTCTGCCGACGGGAGTCCGGTCGGATTGGCGCTGCTGCCGTCGGCGCTGCCGGTCGGCAAGGGTTTCGGCGGCTGCGGCTTTATATCGGGCGGCTTGACGGCAAACTTATAAACACAGTATAGGGCGACCATGACCGCGAGGATGATGATGAGAACGATCAGTAGGATCCTGAGGGCTCTGTTCGGCTTCTTTTTCTTCATCGCCGCGTACGGCGCGCCCGTTTTTCCGTTTTTTTCAGCCTGCGTGCGGCCGGCTTGGGACAATCCGCCGCGCGCGGCGCCGGTTGCGTATCGGGCGTTTCTCTTATTGCCGGATAATTTCATTCTATATAATCCCCTTCGATCCGCCGCGTATGTGCGATGAACCAGGACAGGGCCTCTTCGGTCCGCCTGTGCGGCACGATGCCGCGCGCACGCATGTCGTCGATGCTCATCTGAAGGCCTTTGGCCACGGCCGAATCCAGATCCGCGTAGGCCAGGCTCTTGAGCTCTTTGACATTGTCGAATTCTCTGGTCGGTTCTATATAGTCGGCAATGTATAAAATCTTTTCCAGCAGGGTCATGTCCGGCCGCCCCGTCGTGTGCCACTCAATCGCGTCGTGAACATCATCCGACGCGCCGTACAGCTCTCTTGCGATCGCCGCCCCGGTCTTGGCGTGAAGCAGCTTGACCTCGGCCGCCTCGACAGCGTCAGTCATGATATCATATTTCTCGCACAGTTGCAACTGATCGCCGTGCTCCAGCTGCTTTGTAATATCGTGCAGGATCGCGGCTTCGCGCGCTTCGTCGGCGTCGGCTCCCCAGTGCTTTGCCAGCCGTACGGCCTCGGCCTCGCAGCCGGCCACATGCAGGATGCGGCGCGTCTTGAGCATGGCGTACGCCTGCACGCGCAGCCAGTCGAAATCCGGCTTTGCGCCGTATAGTTTATTCATTATGATGTATTCGTATGCCGGCACGGCAATATAGTCGATGCCGGCGCGCAGGCTCAGCATTTTCCGCAGCCGCGAGGAGGACATGTCGATGGCCTTGTGCCTGATAAAGACCGTGTCGGCGCCGAACCGTTCGCGAAGGCGCGCGGCATACGCGGCGATTTCCCGCTCCTCTCCGCCTCGTCTGGAAAAAACGGCGGGCCTGACGGTCTCCAGAAGGCGCTCCGCATCCCGCCACCTGTCGAGCGTCAAGAACATATCGGAACCGATAATCAGAAAAAATTCCGCGCCGGGATAGCTTTTTATCAGCTCGTCCGTCGTCCTGACGGTGTAGCTGACGCCGCCGCTTTTAAGCTCCATATCCGAAACGAAGGCGCACGGAATGTCCGCAAACGACAGCCTCGCCAGTTCCAGGCGCGTGTCGTTCGACGGCGAACCGACCTCAAGCGACTTGTGCGGCGGTATCCCCGTCGGTATGACGAGCAGCCTGTCGAGCTCAAGCTGCCGGGCCGCCGCGGCGGCCGCCCGGATATGCCCGATATGCGGCGGATTGAACGTACCGCCGTAAATTCCGATCCTCAAATTGATCACTCACCTAAACATGGACAAGTTGTTTCTGTCTTAAACACAAAAAAGGCAGCTGAGCGCCCTATATTTTTCTACCCTCTATTTCACGAGGCTGATCCTTTTTTCTTTCGGCAGCTCCCGGCTTTCCTTATATAAAACGAAACGCGACCCGATCGTCAGGACCGTCTCGGCTCCGGTGCGCGTGGCCAGCTCGTCGCCCGCCTCGCGCGCGGAGAGCGGCGAGGTCTCGAGCACCCTGCCCTTGACAAGCTCCCGCGCCGAAAGCGCGTCCGTCACCTGTGTCACGACGTTGTCCGTGATGCCGCCCTTGCCGACCTGCAGGATCGTGTCGAGCGAATTGGCCATGGCGCGCAGCTGCGCGCGCTGTCTGCTGTTAAGCATGATCCACCTCCCTTCGTCCATTGTCGTCCGAGCTGTTTTCAACGGCCGTCACGGCGCGTCCGCCCGCCGGCTCAGATAATCGCGGAGCCTCGGGACGAAAGCGCGCAGCGCCTTCCCCCTGTGGGAGACGGCGTTTTTTTCTTCGTTTGTCAGCTCCGCCATGCTTTTGCCCGTTCCGTCGACAAGGAAAACGGGGTCGTATCCAAAGCCGCCGCTCCCGCGCGGCGCGCGAAGGATGAGGCCCCGGCAGTCGCCCTCGGCGGAGATTTCGCCGCCGTCCGGAAAACAGCACACAATACAGCAGACGAATCTGGCGGTCCGAAGTTCCGCATCTTCGAGTTCTTCCAGCAAAAAAGCGTTTCGTTCGTCATCGTCCGCAAAGCCGCCGTACCGCTTCGAATAGACGCCCGGCCGTCCGCCGAGCGCGTCGACCTCAAGGCCGGAATCGTCGGCGACGGCCGGCATGCCGGATGCCTGAGCGGCCGCCGCGGCTTTGATCCGGGCGTTTTCATAAAACGTCGCGCCCGTCTCGTCGGGCTCGAGCACCAGCCCGGCTTCCTTCTGCGAGACGACGTCCAGACCGAATACGGACAGGATGCCGCGCATCTCCCTGAGCTTGCCCTCGTTGCCGGTTGCCAGAAGAAACGTCATCGCAACAGCGCCTCCGAGAACGCCCGGCCTTCAAACTCCAGAAGGTCTTCCGGTTTTTCCCCCACGCCGACGAGCTTGACCGGCACCTGGAGCTGGTCGGCAATGGCAAAGACGATGCCGCCCTTTGCCGTCCCGTCGAGCTTCGTGAGAACAAGGCCCGTGATGCCGGCGGCCTCCTTGAACAGCTTGGCCTGAATGAGGCCGTTCTGTCCGGTCGTGGCGTCGATGACGAGGAGGGTCTCCCGGTCGGCGTCCGGAAGCTCGCGGTCGATGACACGGCTGATTTTGGTCAGCTCGTTCATAAGGTTTTGCTTGTTGTGCAGCCGGCCGGCCGTATCGCAGATGACGATGTCGGCGCCCCTGGCCTTGGCCGCGGCGATCCCGTCGTAGATGACGGCGGCAGGGTCGGCCCCCTCCGCGTGGCGTACGATGTCCGCGCCGCTGCGCTCGGCCCAGATGGAAAGCTGCTCGCCCGCCGCCGCCCGGAAGGTGTCGCCGGCGCACATCAGCACTTTTTTCCCTTCGCTTTTAAACCGAAGCGCGAGCTTCCCGATCGTCGTCGTTTTGCCGACTCCGTTGACGCCGATGACGAGGATCACCGACGGCTTTGTCGTGAGCTTCAGTCCGCTCCCGCCGAGGTCTAAAAGCTCCGCCAGGATATCCTCGAGCGCCTTTTCGATCTCCCCGCCCTTCAGGTATCCCTCCCGCCTCGTGACCTCGCGCAGCCGCCCTACGGCCTTTTCAACCGTTTCGACGCCGAGATCGGCCAGTATGAGCGTTTCCTCAAGCTCGTCGAAAAAATCCTCGTTGGCTCCCGTAAAGGCGGCAAACAGTCCGTTCAGCTGGACCGTGACCGATTTTTTCGTCTTTTGAAGACCTTCCTTTATTCTGTCGAAAAAACTCAAAGTAACCCTCCGATTTCAGGTTTTGTTCGTGAGCAGTGTAAAAAGCGGGAGTGATGTCAGGCTCTTTTCCTCAGCGCGTGCTCGGCTTCCGCCAGGTCGATGCTGATGACGCGCGATACGCCCTGCTCCTGCATCGTCACCCCGTACAGTACGTCGGCCTCCTCCATGGTGGCGCGGTGGTGGGTGATGATGATCATCTGCGTCTTGGCGGACATCTTGCGCATATTCATGGCGAAACGCCGGATGTTCGACTCGTCGAGCGCCGCTTCGATCTCGTCCATGAACACGAACGGCGTCGGTTTGACCTTCAGGATCGCAAAATACAGGGATATGGCGGTGAACGCCTTCTCGCCGCCCGACAGGAGCGTGATGGTCTTGAGCGATTTACCCGGCGGCTGGACCTTGATCTCGATGCCGCTGTTTAAAATGTCGTCCGGATCCTCGAGCTCCAGCGAGGCCTGACCCCCGCCGAAAAACTCCAGGAACGTCTCCTTGAAGCTTTCGCAAATGACCTCGAACTCGCGCGCGAAGAGCGTGCGCATCTCATGGGTGATATCCCGTATGATCGACTGCAGCTCCGTTTTCGCCCGCTCGACGTCGTCGCGCTGCTCCGTCAGATACGTATACCGCGTATTGACGCGCTCAAATTCGTCGATCGCGCCGATATTGGGGTTGCCGAGGTCTGAGATCTCCCGCTTGAGCTCCGAGATACGCCGACGGGCGTCGGTCACGCTCGGAAGCTCCGCCCGGACGGCCATGGCCGCGGAGCGGGTCATCTCATACGTGTCCCACAGCCGGTCGATGATCTGCTTTTCTTCCATTTCGGCCGCGAGCTTCTTCTGCTCCAAACGCGCGCATTCGCGCTCGAGCGTCAGGAGTTCCTGGTTTTTATCCTGCATGAGCTTGTCGCGGCGGTTGCGGTCCGCCTCGAGCTTCAGCTTTTCCTCCGTGATAGCTGCGATCCGTTTTCTGAGCGCGTCGGTCTGCTCGGCAAGCCTGCCGAGCTCGGCCTCCCGCGGCTAGAGCTCGAGGCGC
>CAYMLM010000204.1:0-5550 GCA_964391385.1 uncultured Papillibacter sp. | reverse complement strand
ACACCCTATCCTACACTCTTTCCCTACACGACGCTCTTCCGATCTCGTCCTGGTTATCGCCGTCCTTTTGTCCTTCAACAGTATACTGGCGATGGTATCGCCGGCCTACGCCGTCAAGCGAGCGTCGGAGAATACGCTGTCGCTTGTCGAAAGGCGGATGGAAAATTCCTCGTTGGGGTTTATGCAGATTTTTGCCGAATGCCTCAGGGCGGGTTCGGTCAAAACAGAATTTTCATATGACGACGGGTATGCGGAAACGGACGGCAGCGTCACGCTGCTCAGCCAGTCGGCCGGTAAGAATTACGGTATAGAGGCGGATATGACGATTGACGGCGAAGACTTCGGCCTGACGGCTTTGTTCAACCCGGACAGAATCGCGTTTCGCACCTCGGTGATCGACGACAATTTCTACGGCATTACATACGCCACCTTCAAGCAGGACATTGAGATCTTCGCCGACGAGACCGGCCTGGACGGCGACACCGTCGAGGCGCTCCAGGAGCTATACGATTATCTGTCTTCCGCGCGGAAAAATGATTTCAAAGAGCTCGCGGAAAAATACGAGCGGTTTATCGGAGACTTCATCAAAGGCTTAAAACCGCGGAAAACGTCCGAACAGATAACTTCCAACGGGAAAACGTATAACTGCAAAGCCGTCGTCTACGAGATCACCGAAGACGATCTTGTCGCTTTCCTTATGGAGCTGAAGGATATTGTTGCCGGGGACGAACAGCTGCGGGATTACCTGTTTTCGTACTTCGACACGCGAAACCTGGGGTATTCCGACGCATACGACGCCTGGGGCTACGAGACGCCCGACCCGGACGAGATGTACGACGACCTGATGGATCAAATCGACGACTTGCTCGACTTGATTGAGGACGAATACTCCGGAACGGTGCGGGCGACGTTTTATCTAAGCGGAAACGAACTCATCCGCGCAGCCGTCTCCGGCGATCCGAAAATCAGCGGTTCGAAAATCGAGTTTGACGTCTATATCGATTATGGCAAAAATCCCGCCCGTGACGATATTGAGATCGTTTTCAGCGGCGAGGGCGCGGACGGCTCGGAGATGGAGCTGAACCTCACATATCGTTCCGAGTACAAGGGGAACACGATAACGGATATCGTGCGGTTTGAAACAGATCAGGGCGATTATGACAGCGAGGTTACTTTTACGTCCGAATGGGACAAAAAGACAGGCAGCCTCATTGTGACGGCCGAAACGGACTACGACGATTTCGAAATCAGCGGCAATCTGAGCCTGAACAGCAAAGGCTTCACATTGGAGCTGGAGGACCTTCTCGACGGTTCTTATTCCGAGGCAAGCCTTGACCTGACGATCACCGCCTCGAAAGGCGTTACGATCCCAAATCCGGACTACGTCAATCTCGACAAGTGGAGCGACGATCTGTTGGCCGACCTTGAGGAGGGACTGGACGGCGATTTTGATGATTTCTTTGGTACTGGCACCTATTATTGGTGACCCCTCGCATGGCGCAGCCGCTTAGACTGCGGCGCGCCGCTCATAAAGCCGGCGTGTGCCTGTCGGAACTACCGGCCTGCCAGCTGATCCTGGCGACGGCCGACGGTTCCGGGGCTGCGCTGCGCTGTTATGAGAAAAGCCGCGGCGGCGTCTGGCGTACCGTCCGGGATATCGGCGCCGTGGCCGGCCATGTCGGCAGAAACGGCATCACATACGCGAAAAAAGAAGGGGACGGCTGCACGCCGGCCGGCTTTTACCGGCTCGGCTTTGCGTTCGGACGCCTGGAAAAGCCGGCGACAAAAATGCCTTACCGGCCCGTCACGGAAAACAGCTTTTGGGTGGACGACCCCAAATCGGGCCGGTACAACACCTGGGTCGAAAACGGCAAGGTCCGCGACTGGGCAAGCGCCGAGCGCTTATGGGACTACGGGGACAGCTACGCGTACGCCGTCGTCATCGAGTACAATACGCGGCATCCCGTGCCGGGAAACGGCTCGGCGGTCTTCCTGCACTGCGGGACACGGCCGACGGCTGGCTGCGTCGCCGTGCCGCCGTGCCGCATGCTTGCACTCCTGAGCTGGCTCGACCCGGCTGCGTCGCCGGGGATACTGATAACCGGCCGCTGAATCTCACATATATGATATCGGGGCAGTTTTCCTGCCCCGGTTTTTTAACTCAGAATTTGGTTGACATTTGTAGTCCGATGTGATACATTTGAACTACAAATGTAGTCCTTGGAGATGATGATATGGAAAACCAGACGATAACGGGAAGCGAATGGCAGCTCATGGAGTGCCTGTGGGAACGGTCCCCCCGCACGCTCATGGAGATCGTCCGATGCGCGCAGGCCCGGACCGGATGGGCCAAAAGCACAATTACGACCATGATCAGCCGGATGGAATCAAAGGGCCTGGTCTACTCCGAGGCGGGCGGCCGGGCAAAAAACTATTACCCGTCTGTCAGCCGGGAGGAAGCGGCTGCGCGCGAGACGCAGTCGCTGTTGAGCCGGGGGTACCGCGGCAGCGTCGGCCTGATGATGAACGCGCTCGTTGAGAAAAACAGCCTGACGAAATCGGACATCGACGAGCTTTACGCCATCCTGCAGAAAGCCGGGGAGGACGCCTTATGAAAGAGACGGTCGTCGCCTCCTCCGCGCTGATCTGCGCCATCGTCGCCCTGCGGTATCTTCTGAGGGGCAAAATCAGCCTGCGGTTTCAGTACGCCCTCTGGGCGCTTGTGGCCGTCCGACTGGTTCTGCCTTTTCCCCTGCTGCCGAGCCCGGTCAGCATCCTGAACGCCTTGGAACCCGCCCCGGCAGCGGCCGCCGTCCAGCCGCCCGATACCGGCGGGGCCGCCGATACAGACACCGTTTATGCAAATATTGATTCACACGGGAACGATCTGTCGCCCGTCCTGCCGGGCGGTACGGTGCCTTCGTACGCGCCAGGTTCCGGCGGCCTGCCCGCACCCGCGCAGCGGGGCGGCGTTTCGTTGGAAACAGCCCTGACTATTGTCTGGCTGGGCGGCGCCGTCGTGGCCGCCTGCGTCCTGGCGGCCGTCAACCTGCGTTTCCGGCGCGCGCTCAAACGCGCGGCCTCGCCGTCCGGCTTCGCCGCGGACGGCGTGCCGGTTTATCTCGCGGGCGGCCTGCCGTCGCCCTGCCTGTCCGGGATATTCCGCCCGAAAATTTATATGACGCCCGAGAGCTTTTCCGACCCGGAGCGGCGGCGCTTCATACTGGCCCACGAGACGACTCATTATAAGCACAAGGATCATCTGTGGGTCTGTGTGCGCTGCCTGTGCCTGATTCTGCACTGGTTCAATCCGCTCGTCTGGCTGGCGGCCGCGCTCTCGCGGCGCGACAGCGAGCTGGCCTGCGACGAGGGCGCGCTGCTGCGCCTGGGCGAGGACAGCCGGATCGGCTACGGGCGCATGCTGGTGGGCATGATGGCGCAGGGGCCCCGTCCGGCCGAACTGCTGCGCGGGGCCACGACGATGACGTCCGGCAAACGCGGCGTCAGGGAGCGCATCCGGCTGATTGCGAGAAAACCGAGGAGGCTGATTCCGGCACTCGTTGTCGCCGTGCTCCTAACGGCGGCCGCCGTCGGATGCACGTTTACGGGCGCGGATACGGATGCGGCGGAAAGCGCGAACCCCGACGCCGGCGGCCAGGCGTCGGCTGTGCCGTCCGGCAGCGCGGGCGGGCCCTCTCCATCCGCTGCAGCGTCGCCCGGAAATGACGGCGGCGGCGCTGTGGAAGAGACATTGTTTTCTTATGTCGCCGGCGGCGGCACCGTGGAGGAGCTTGCCAACAATTATATCGCCTATGTCAGCGAGCACTTCCAGGAGGACGCGCCGGAGGGCTACGAGGTCTCCATCGTCGAGTCGAAGCTGACGGGCCTCGAGCGCATCGCCCGGTTTGAGAATATGACGGACGGTCCCGTCGAGCTTTGGCAGCTGGCGTACCGCCTGAAGCCGGACGATCTGAGCAAGGTCATGTTTGCCGGCGGCATGAGCGAGGAGGACGGCTGGATCACCGAGACGGGCAGCCCCGGCAGCCCGGTACTCATTGTGGGATTTCAGGGCGAAAAGCCTGTTTATATGGGAAACACCTGGACTCTGAGCCTAATGGAGGAGGGCGGCGCTGAAAACGCCCTGCGCATCTATCTTGAGCGCACCGGACTGCTGCCCCCGGAAACGTATCCGGGCAGTCATTTTACCGCGCGCTTTGCGATGTCAAACGGCGAGGTCTACAGGCTGATCCTGTCCCAGCCGGTCCGGCAGGGCGAGGGCGGCATCTGGTGCGTGGAGCGATGCCTATACCCGGGCGGAGGCGTTTCGCTCATCTCTCCGAATCCGGACGGGGAAGCGATGGACACGTACGAGCAGCTTCAGGCCGACAGCGACACCGGCCATACTGTCTATCTGCTCGACCCGGCGCAGGCCGCCCTGGAATATATAAACGGCTTTTTGGGCCAGGGTCTGACGGCGGACGATCTGGAGCTGACGGAGGGCATGGACATCTGCCGCTCGACGGACCTTGAGGAGAGCCTGTCGTTCGCCGTCATCGAAAACAACCGCAGCGTCAATGGCGGCATATTCAAAACGGAGGACCACGAGCTCCTGAAAACCGCCGTCGACGGCGACACGACGACCGTCTGGTGTATCGCCTGTTACGCCGAGTATAATTTTGAGGCCGGCGACGCCGTCCCGGTCCGCTCCAGTCACGAGCCGGTCATGGTCACGTTCATGAAAGACTCCGGCGGCGCTTACCAGCTGACGAGCTACACGGACCCGACCGTTTTTTCCGAGGATTACGCCGAAAAATGGCTGCAGGAGCGTTTTCCCGGGGACATCCCTGACGGGGCGCTCGATCCCGGGCAATATCCGCAGCAGGAGGAAGCCTGTCTGCAAAGGGCGGAGGCATACTTCGCGGCGCAGGGATATTAAACAGTCTGAAAGCTCCGGCAGTATTGCCGGGGCTTTCCTCTGTGCCCGGCCGGTAATCCGCGCGCGTTGCCGTTGCGCGACCTGTCGAAAAAACGCATTTTATGAAACGCGGTATTGACAGCGCCCGCAGGTTATGGTACACTAACCACAGTTAGAATCAACTAACTTTTTGTTAAGATACTAATTACAGAGGAGACTTTATGATGCCTCTTTCAATGGCCAAGCCGGGCGATGTCAACACGATTAAGAAAATATCCGGCAAAGACGAGGTCCGCCGCCATCTGGCGGAGATGGGCTTTGTCGTCGGGACGGACGTCACGGTTGTCTCCGAGATGGCCGGCAGCATGATCCTGCAGGTCAAGCAGTGCCGGTATGCCCTGGATAAGACGATGGTCGGCCGCATCCTGGTCTAGCCGAACCTTCCATACCGAAAATAATTCCGGCGTCATCACAAAGTACATCTCGTTTTCCGTTCCACACCACTCCTCTTAATCCCAATGTGATGACCATGTATAAAGCAGGCGCGCGGCTGTCCGCGCGCCTGCCAGTCTGTCGAAAAAGCCGCTTTAGATCGGAAGAGCACACGTCTGAACTCCAGTCACCGCTCATTATCT
>CAYMLM010000203.1:0-5573 GCA_964391385.1 uncultured Papillibacter sp. | reverse complement strand
GGCGCACTTCTGGTTGATGCAGAATTCCTCGATGCGGCCTCCGGCGTCCAGAATCGCCGCCAGCGTCTCGTCAGCGCCGATGTCGACGGCCAGTGTGGCTCCGGGACACAGCGCCGGGGCCGCCCGGGCGGCTGAAACGACCTCGGTGACGCGGCCGCCGGCAACCGCGGCGTCATGCTTGCCCTTTCCGGTGGCCAGAGCCTTGCCGACATCCGGGCAAGCAAGCCCGGCGTCCCTGAGCGCCTCGCTGTAAATCCGCTCTACCGCGGCGGATCGCCCGGCGCCGCCGGACCGGCCTCTGCCGCGGCCGACGATCTTCCCGTCCTTCAATATCACAACTTTCGTATATTCCAGGCCGACGTCTATTCCGGCTGTAATCATATGAGCCCCTCCTGATCGTCAAGCTTCCTGAGTCCCTGGCTCTCCATCCAGTTATCCAGCTGGTCCAAAAAGCGCTTCTCATCCAGATCGGTGCGGTCGCCCGGCTGGCTTCCCTCGTAATACAGGACGCTGACGCCCATCTCCTGCAGGCGCATCCCCTGCTCCCTCCGCGTCAGCGTGCAGCCGACGCCGCCGCGCCACAGCCCGAAGAGCGCGCCGTCCACCTGATAGAGCTCCGCGAACTCGTTGAGCGCGTACGGCCTCGTATATTCGTCGATTTTGAAATGGTGGGGCGCCCGGGCGTCGGGGCCCGTCATGAACCGGACGGCGTCTTCCCTTGTTTCAAGCGGCATATCGGCGGCATAAACGGGGTAATCCCTGTCGCCGATGGACCCGTCGGGCTTTCGCTCCAGCTGGGAGTGGCCGAAGCTGGAATATTGGGAGCCGATGCAGACGGCGCCGTATTTCTCCATGTAGCGGTAATATTTCAGGAAGTGCCAGGAAGGCGGGTGGGCCTCCATCCAGCGGTACCGCTCGTTCCCCACGGCGGCGATCTTGTTTTCGGCGCGCCATTTTATCTCATCCCGGACCATCCTCCAGAAGCTGAGCGTCTCGTCCATATCAAGCTTGCACAGGCCGCCCAGAGTGTAGAGCGAATAGAGGTCCTTCACCGAGATGGGCGCTGGCTTGAAGGTCATATAGTAGGCCACGTCCTGCGAATACTGCTTGAGCTGACTGCTCATGCGGGCCAGCTCAAACAGCTTCTCGTCGTCGCATTTCTGTCCGAAGACGGTCTCCATCTCGTTGAGCATTTTCAGCGTGCAGTAGTTCCTGTGGTCGAGCATCGCCGCTTCGCGCGCCTCGTCGCGCTCGCCTAGATACATGGTGAAATCGTTTGTCCATCTCGGGATCGGCGAGAAGTCCCTGGCCTGCTCGCCCCGCTTGACGTGCGAGTCGCACACGCAGGGAAAGGGCACGGTAAACTGCCTGTAGGGGAACGGGCTGCCGTCCATCTGATAGCCCAGGAACTGCGCGCCCCAGCAATTGCCGTGATACCCGCAGATCTCGCGGCCCCAGCCGCGGGTCTCGCAGGCCAGGCGCGATTTTCTGGAGAAGGCGTCGCTTTGGCTGGCCATCATCGCGCCGACCGGGTTGTCCTCGATCACCTCGATGGCCGGGAAGGCCTGCTGCCAGTCGACGATAAAGTTCGTGTTGCCCTGACCCACGACCTTGTCGCGGCTTTCGATTGACTTCTGCCACTTGGCGCGCAGCTCCTTGGCCTTCGCCCAGCACTCCAGCGGCCTTGTCTCCCAGAGTTGTCCTTTCATATCCCTGTCTGCCTCCCCTTCAAAGCCTGACGGTCCTGTGCCAGCCGGCCAGGCGCGTCAGGCCGGGCCGGAGCGTGTTGAGGAACGCCTCTAGGCGGAGCGTCGTTTCCTCCTCCGGGAGCGTCGTGTCCCGCTCGAAGTAGTGAAACGGGATGTTCCGTTCGCGCAGGAGCTTCCATACCGTGTAGTTGTCCGTGCCGTGAAGATGGCAGTAGATCTGCTTCTGGATGATCGCGCCGTCGACGTGATAGTCCTCGGCCAGCTCGAAGATGTGCTGAGGACGCCGGCGCCAGTTGTTGTCCTTGACCGGATTGTGCGGCCGGCCCAGGTAGCGCAGCGCCAGGGCCTTCAGGCGGTCCTTCTGCGGAAGTACGCTGTTCCAGTAATAGCTCGTGCCGTTGTCCAGCTCGTCGATCACAATATTGGCCCCAAGCGCCTCCGCCAGCTCCTCCAGGTCCGTGTCCCACGTCTCGCTGCCGATCAGCATGAGTCGGATGCGGTCGCGCCCCGGCTCCCTGTTTTCAAGCTCTGTGATATATTCCTCCAGGATACCGTTCATCTCCGCCTTGTCCGTCACCTGGTCGGCCAGGAGGATATTCATCATCTCGGACCCCAGGACGACGCTGTTGTTCTCGCGCCGCAGCTCGCTGATCCGCCGAAGCAGCAGCCTGTTTTTGTTATAGACCTCGATGGCGTTGTCGAGGTCGCCGTCCGTAACCGCTTTCTCCGTCCATTCCTCAAACCGGCCCTTGAGGACATCGAGCTCGGAGCGCAGCACATCCTTGGAGGACGCGGCGTCCGGGTAATCCGGCAGGAACAGGTAATGTGTAAACAGCTGCCCGAGGTTGTTCATCGCCACCTCGAAGGCGTTGTACATCCACTGGCAGCCCTCGGTGTTGACGAGTCCGTCTATGTAATCGTACCGCCCCTTGAGAAACTGGCTGACCATGTCGCGGACGGGATAGCAGGAGGCGTATATCCATTTCTCCGAGATATCGTCCGGCAGATGGCGGGCCAGGATGCGCACGGGCAGGATACCCGCCGCGTACGCAAGCTCCTCCGGAAAATACGGCTCGAACCAGCCCAGCACCTTTCCGCCCGTCCGCGCTTTCCACGCTTTGGCGTAGTCGTGCCGGTTATCCACAAGCTTTTTAAAATCCATTTGTCCCCCTCCGATCGCTCACGCCAGCAGCGCCGCGCCGATCGCGCCCGCCAGCATGGGGTCGTATGCGCTTGTCAGCGCCGTCACGTTCAGCTCCCGCTCGATGCGCCTTGTGACGCCCGGATTCTTCGCCAGCCCGCCGGTAAAGGCGATTTCCTTATAAACCCTGACGTCGCCGGCGTCGAGCGGCCCCAGCCTGCCGATGACGCCCAGGATCCGCCAGGCGATTGCAAACAGGTGCGACGCGTACACCTCGTTTTCCGTGAGCGGCTCCGCTTTGAATTCAGGGCGGAACAGGCCCATCGTCTCCGTATCGGCAAAGGCGTAGCAGGTGGTGCTCACCGGCTCCGGATCCTTTTCCACGTCCAGGGACTTTTCGCCGATCTCCCCGATGGGCACCTGCAGCAGGTCGCAGATGACCTCCACGTTCCGGCCCATACCCGTGGCGCACTTGTCGCCCAGCATGAAGTCGCGCACCCTGTCCCAGTCAAAAAGCCGGATGGCCTTGACGGTCTGGCCCCCCAGGTCCACGACCGTGCGCGCCTCCGGTCCGAACATGAACCGCGCGCCCCTGGCGTGGCAGTGGACCTCATCGATCGATTTGGCCGCATATGTAACGTTTCTTTTGCCCCAGCCCGTGGCCGCGACGGTTTCGATGTCGCCGGGCGTCATGCCCGAGGCGCCCAGGGCCCGCAGCAGGACCGTGTCGGCCGTTTTACGGAAATCGGCCCCCGTGCGCATGCTTGCGTAACAAAGCAGCCTGCCGTCGCACAAAACGGCGGCCTGCGCACTTGTCGTGCCGATATCCACGCCGGCGGTGACTCTCCCGGCCTTCCTCCAGTTTGCCGTATCCGATATCCACTCGGATTCCGGCCATTCCCAGCACTCTCGCGTCATTGTTAACCCCCCGGCGTTATTCCGTCCGCCGGGCGGTTTTCTTCTGGCCCGGCAGGTCTGCATTGATGCAAAGCGGCGGCATTCACCTTCATTTTGAAGGCTTTGCGGCAATATTTTGTCTCTTATCACCAAAGCTTTCCTGACAGACGGCGTATTTCTTTATGTATATTACCATGCGGGCCCCTGATAAAATTCATGCCATGAGCACTAATATTCAACAGTACTTCCATACCGATAGGATGTTTTAACTTTATCTTGCTACATTATAAAAGGACCTCCTTGAGCCGGGCTCGGTTCAAGGAGGTCCTTTTTGACTTGATTGGGGGTGACCGGCGGGGGACGGTTCTTCCGGCAGGCATCAGACGCGGCGAACTTGTCAGCCAACCCAACCGTCCTGCGGCTTACATGACTGGTCGGTAGACACCTTCCTCAACGGTCTCGTATTCTCTCCCCTGCCAGAATTGATAAAAACGGCTGAGATGGTACTCTATATTCCACCAGCCAAAGCTTTCAAGCCTATTAGCAACATCACTGTTTGCCGGTCCGGGCATCGATCCCAAAAATGTGAGATATTTAGCAGGATATTCGGATGACTTAAGTATGGGGATTATTCCTATTGTTCGAAATCCTCTTCTCTCTATGTATTTCAGATCTCCCCGGTCATGCCACCTTAACACCTACGTCTATTGGCGAGTAATTCTCCAGTCTTTTTCGCCATATTCCAGCGTATGTATTTTTGAAGCGTTGTTTTTTAATTTGTCTTTTGAATTTAATATGATATCCATATTGTCATAGTTCCCGATGGTATATAGTTTTATAGTAGTTATCCCTTTCTCATTTGATATATCATTAAGGTCCAGAAAGAGCCCCATTTCTGCTAATTGAAGAATCTGTTCCTTGACATTCACCGTTACTTCATTGACGCCGCCTTTATAAAAGTTTTGAACGCTCATTCTGATTTTATTGCAGAGTACTGTAAAAAAATCGTGAAGATCTCTGCAATACAGCTTACAATACCACCCGTCGTCATGCGCCAGATACGCGAAATTATTTTGTAAAGGCTTAAAAAAAGGCGAGTTTAAAGGCTTGAACATATGCCCTAGATAAAGCAGTTGCGCAATATGCTCTTCACTTAAGCCGCTTATTTGGCCGGGTGAATGATAGTCTACGAAGCAAAAATCTCCCAACCTGTACACGTCTTCTTGCGCAAGCTTCCTTACAAGTTCATATCCCTCAAACAATTCCAATCCTTTTTCGAATTTGGTTTCAAGCGATATTACATTACAGCCGCCCGTAATTATCATTAAGTTTTCTATAGGCCCAGGCAAGTACTTTACAAATTCATTAAAATCAATACCGGAATAAATGACTTCATGCATATCCGGATTCGCGCGGATATATATTTCTGTGCGTATTCTTTTCTTTATTTTTTTCTTCATTTTTTCTTCTCACTTCATGTTAAAAATCAGCGTTACGGTATGGCAAATCTATCAATTGACCTAGATAGCTTGCTAAAAAATCACATCTATTGGTGATATAACAAAATCGAGATACAAGTAATAATTCCCGTCTTGTTGCATCGTAATAACTGCTGATTTCATAACAGAAATTGCTGTGAAACCTAAAAAATCAGCTGATCCACTCTCAGCACCGCCGTAAGCTACTATTGCATTATTATAATTCGTCGCATCATGCAACCTCCATTTGACAAGCATGCCCCACCCCATCCACATTACCAATAATTAGTCGTCTTGTCAAACGTCCCCACTCCCCCGCCGTCCCGCCCGCGGCCGCCCCGGCGCGCG
>CAYMLM010000202.1:0-5592 GCA_964391385.1 uncultured Papillibacter sp. | reverse complement strand
GAAACGTCCAGCTGCTGGTCCCGGCCGTCGAAAAACGCCTCGGCATGGATCCGCGCGCCGTCGGCGTCAAAATGGATCAGCTCGCGGTCGCTTCTCGCGCGGAAAGACCGGGCGGCCGTCAAATAGTAGACGGATTCAAGCAGGTTTGTTTTTCCTTGCGCGTTGCAGCCGATGATGACGTTGACCTTATCGCTGAACTCCGCCGAGAAAGAAAGATAATTTCTGAAGCTCTCCAGCGCAATCGCCTTTATATTCATTCGTTGTCTCCGCAAAAAAAGACAGCCAGACTCGTTTTAAAAGATTTCAGGCACATGACCGTCATGGCCGGATCACTGTTTTTCAATAGCGGCAATTCTGACGGAAGTTTGCATGAGGCCGACAGCGTCACCCGGACGGACCTTCTTTCCCCTCTGGGTGCAGGTTTCCCCGTTCACCGTGACGAGCCCCTGCGCTATAAGCTGCTTCGCCTCGCCGCCGGTCGTTGCCAGGCCGGAGAATTTGAGCAGCGCGTCGAGCCGTATATACTCTCCTAGGATGTCGACTGTTCGGACATCCTTTTTTTCAACGCGTTTCGGCCTAACTTTCATTTGCCTTAAGCCTCACGGGCAGGATCATATACAGAAAATTGCCGCCGCCGTCGGCAGGAAGAAGGACGCAGGGCGTAATGCCGGAGGTGATCTTGATGCGGATGCTGTCGGCCGGCGCGGCTTTGAGCGCATCGAGCAGGTATTTGTTATTAAATCCGATCTCGAGGTCCTCGCCGTCACCCTTGACGGCGCATTCGTCGCTGGCCCGGCCGAGCGCGGTACTCGCGAAAAACCGGACGACGCCGTCTGAAAACATGCAGCGGATCGGGCTTTTCAGCTTGTCGCTGATGATCAGCGAGACGCGCTCGACGGCATCCATGACGGCGCGCCGGTCTGCCTCGATGCTGTATTTCTCGGTCTGGGGTATGGAATTTTTATAGTTGAGGAATTCACCCTCCAGACGTCTCGATATCAGGATTGTCCCGTTGATGACAAACATGATGTGCTTAGAGCCGAGCATAATCGACACCGGCTCGTCGCTGTCCGACAAAATCTTCTCGACTTCATTCAGCGCCGACCCCGGCACGACGAAGCTCAAAGCTGTATCCTCAGAGTCTATGAGAGGCTCGCGGCGCAGCGCCAGCCTGTATCCGTCGACGGCCACAATCGTCAGAACGCCGTTTTCCGCTTCAAAGAGCGCTCCCGTGTGGATGGGGCGGGCCTCATTGTCGCTGACGGCAAAATTCGTCTGCGCGATCATGCTCTTGAGGTTCTTTCCGGAAATGAAAATGGAGTTGCCGTAATCCACCGTCGGAAGGTCGGGGTAATCGCCGGCCGGTATGCCGAGGATCTGAAAGTCGCTCATGCCGCATTCTATTTGAGTTAAGAGACCGTCGTCGACAGACACGGATACAACGCTGTCCGGCAGCTTTCGGATGATATCCCCGAACAGACGCGCGCTCAGGACAACCTTCCCCTCGGCCCGCACATCTGCCGGGAACGTTGTTGTTATGCCCGTTTTGAGGTCGTAACCGGATATCTTTACCGTTTCGCCGGAGGTTTCAATGAGCAGGCCTTCCAGCGAAGGCACGGCGCTCTTGACGGCGGAAGCCCGCGAGGCGGTTGTGACGGCGGTCTGCAGTATATTTTTCTCTACGCTGAATTTCATCGGCTCAAAGTCCTTTCTTTAGCAGAAAGTTTTTTTGTATAAAGACAGAAAGAATAAATATGTTTTTATTTTAGTAATAGTAGCAGTAGTAGCAAAATATGTGGAAAACTCAAATATACCCAGAAACGGAGGGAAAATTTGAC
The DNA here is from genome assembly GCA_964391385.1 of uncultured Papillibacter sp. Classification (GTDB taxonomy): domain Bacteria; phylum Bacillota; class Clostridia; order Oscillospirales; family Oscillospiraceae; genus Sporobacter. The sequence continues at coordinate 3,754 of CAYMLM010000202.1, read as the reverse complement.
CGGTATTGACTGTGGATGACTTCGGAAGTTTGACACAGGGAAATGTCGGGAAAATAAAAAGGAGGAAAAACTAACAGTGTTTTTCACAAAAAACTGTGGATAATCAGTTTCTGGCGTTGATATTGGACGTTATGTCACGGATTGTCTGGGAGAATGTCGAGGAAGACTTTATATTATCCTCGATGCGGCGGATAGAGGATAAAACGGTCGTATGATCGCGGCCTTCATACAGGTCGCCGATGTCCTTGAGCGAAAGGTTTGTAAGCTTTCGTATCAGATACATCGATATTTGGCGCGCCAGCACCATATGGCGCGTCCTGCGCTGGCCCTTGAGATCCTCCGGCGTCAAAGAGTAGTATTTGGCCGTCTCGTCGATGATCATGTCGGAGGTCGGCGTATATTCCGTTTTTTCCTTGAACATGTCCTTTATAGCCTTGGCAACGGAGGAAACGGTTATGCTGTCGTTCATAAGGTCCCGGTAGGCCATAACCTTTTTGACGGCACCCTCGATCTGGCGGACATTGGATGTCATGTTCTCCGCAATGTAGTTGGAAACGTCGTCCGGCAAAAACAGGCCGAGCTGCTCGGCTTTGTTTTTGATGATCGCCATTCTCGTCTCATAATCCGGCGGCTGGATGTCCGCCAGCAGGCCGGATTCAAAGCGCGTTTTCAGCCTGTCCTCCAGGCGCATCATCTCACCCGGCGGCCGGTCGGACGTGAAGACGATCTGCCGGTTTGCCTCGTAGAGTGTGTTGAACGTGTGGAAGAATTCCTCCTGCGTCTGGATCTTGCCGGCAATAAATTGGATGTCGTCCATCAGAAAGATGTCGGCGCTTCGGTATTTCTCCCGAAATTCCACGTTTTTGCCCACCTGCAGCGCCAATATCAGCTCGTTCGTGAAGTCGTCGCCCTTGACGTAAACGATGCTGAATTCAGGATGCTTTTTAGAAATTTCATGCCGGATCGCATGGAGCAGGTGCGTTTTCCCGAGCCCGGATTCGCCGTAGATAAAAAGCGGATTAAAATTCCTGATCTGGCCCTCCGCGACGGCCTTGGCGGCGGCATGCGCGAATTTATTGGAATTGCCGACGACAAACCGCTCAAAGGTAAATTCCTCTTCCGGCGCATCCTGGCTGGACGCCGACGTCGGGCTGTACTTGTCCAAGCCGCCCTCGCCGAGGATGACCACATTGAAATCGCCCGAAAAGAGCTCGTGAAGCGCGTTTTTTACCGAGCCCATGAACCGGCCTTCAATGACGTCCTTTTTAAAGTTTGAAGGCGTATATAAAACAAGCTTATTATCTCCGATTTCAACGGCCTGACAATCGTCAAACCAGGTTGAAAGCGCGGTGGCCGTCAATTCGTGGCCGAGGAGCTTCAGCACTTTGTTCCACACGTCGGTTGCTGAATTCATTCGTTTCCATCCTTTCGGAGAATCGTAAAAAAGAAAAACGGCCGACAAGCTGACCGAAGCGTAACGAAAGCATAAGCCGTCTTTGATGGGAATAATGCCGCGTCTGATACAGTATTATTTTATCAAAGTAATCAGGTAAAAGCAAGATGAATCGGAGGATACATATTAAAAAAAGAATGCGGATGCACGCGTCCAAACGCAAAGAAGACAGGGGTTATCCCCTGTCCTCGCCGGCTGTGAAGTTCGGTTTATTCTGACGCGTCTACTGCTTGATACCGCTCAGCTTTATTGTCAGCGCGCTTTTTTTGTGCGCTGCGTTATTCTTATGGATCAAGCCTTTTGAGGCAGCATGATCGACAGTTTTTACGGCGACTTTGTAAGCGCTTTCGGCCGCTTCGCGGTTGCCCTCCAATACGGCTGTGTCAAACTTCTTGATCGTCGTTTTCATTTCGGATCGAATTGCCTTGTTCTTGGCGTTCCTCGCCCTGGCGATGGAGACGCGCTTCTCGGCAGATTTGATGTTGGGCATTATCTGGACACCTCCTCCCCAAAAGTATGAAGCCATAAAGTATCACGGAGTGACATTCTAACATAGAACAAACCAATAATCAAGTATAAATTTAGAATAGCGCAGGCAATATTGTAAAAGAATATACGAGACGGCGGGAGGCCGGAAGCACTGGAACAAAACGACACAGCGCGTCTATGAATCGAAGCCGATTCGTGGCCGTATTTCAAAAGCGCGAGGCGCGGGGAGTCAATTATGTGGACGAAAAGAACGGACCTGGCGGTCGAAGCAAGAGACCTTTGGCGGGAAAGCGCGGAAAAACAGACGGAGCTCAGGGGCGTGCGCTCGCGCGACAGCGAGGAGAACGGGTATAAAATAACAACAGTCGAGATTCTGGACAACGAGGGCGCCCAGGCCCTGAACAAGCCGGTCGGGACGTACGTAACGGTCGAGATAGACAAGCTCGTCAACCGCGAGGACAACGCGTTTTCGCAGGGCGCCGCGGCGCTTGGCACGCAGATCGAAAAAATGCTCAAGCTGATCGATACGGACAGCATTCTGGTCGTCGGGCTGGGCAACGAGGCGATCACCCCGGACGCGATCGGCCCGAAAACGGCCAAGCACACCATGGTGACCCGCCATCTTGTCGAAAAGCTGCCGGAACAATTCGGCTCAATGCGGCGCGTCTCCGTGCTCATATCCGGCGTTCTGGGCACGACCGGCATCGAGAGCGCCGATTTTATCAAGGCGGTCGTGCAGAAGCTGAACCCGGACAGGGTGCTTGTCGTCGACGCGCTGGCGTCACGGAAGATGTCCAGGATCTGCAGGACGATCCAGCTGGCCGATACGGGGATCGTACCCGGCTCGGGCGTGGGCAACAGCCGCGCCGCAATCAACAGGGAAATGCTCGGCGTGCCCGTGACGGCCATCGGCGTGCCGACCGTCGTGGATGCCGCGACGCTGGCGGCAGACCTTGCCGAACAGGCCGGCGCGCAGGAACTGAGCGTGGACGAACTCTCGCAGTACGGCGGCGGCATGATTGTGACGCCCCGGGAAATAGACGCGAATGTCGCCGATATCTCAAAGCTTGTCGGATACGGCATCAATATGGCACTGCATAAGAGTCTGAGCGTAGACGACATCAATATGTTCCTCAGCTGAGCGCCCGAAAATGCGATACAGTGAATTAAATCACTAAATTGTTTCACGTGAAACTCTTTTTAAATGAGCTTGAAAAGGCGGTCGGTTGTGCTATAATAAAAAATCATGTGACTGGAGGTGAAATATGGGGAAGATAATCGCCGTCGCCAACCAGAAGGGCGGAGTCGGGAAAACGACGACATGCGTAAACCTTTGCTGCGCTTTGAAGGACGCGGGCGCAAAGGTTTTATTGTGCGATATAGATCCGCAGGGGAACGGAACGTCCGGCATGGGGGTCGATAAAAACGCCGCATCACCAAATCTGTATAACGTTTTAGTGGGCGGCGTGCAGGCCGAGCAGGCGATCAGACAAACAAAATACGGCGACGTGCTGCCCTCAAACGCGATCCTCTCGGGCGCGGGCGTCGAGCTCGTCAACGCGGAAAAGAGGGAATACGTCCTGCGGGACGCGCTGAAGGGGATAAAGCGGACGTACGATTACATATTTGTGGATTGTCCCCCGTCGCTCGAGATGCTGACGCTCAACGCGCTCTGCGCGGCCGATACCGTATTGATCCCGGTACAATGCGAGTACTTCGCGCTCGAGGGGCTGAAAGATCTGATCTCGACCATCCGGATGACAAAAAAAGCGCTCAATCCGGCGCTTGAGATCGAAGGCGTTCTGCTGACAA
>CAYMLM010000201.1:3859-5639 GCA_964391385.1 uncultured Papillibacter sp. | reverse complement strand
CTCGTCCGGTGCGGCGGGCTCGTCCGGTGCGGCGGGCTCGTCCGGTGCGGCGGGCTCGTCCGGTGCGGCGGGCGTGTTGGAAGGATCACGCGCGGACGCGTCCTTGCCGAAGCCCTTGGTGACGAAAAAGCCGATGGCGCCCGCGACGAAAAACGCGACGACGAGGATGATGGCGCGGATCTCGCCCTTTGTGGCGATCACGACGGCCGACAGGCCCAGCACGCCGCTGATCGCGTAGGCGATCGCGACGGCCTGCTTCTGGTTGAAGCCCATGTCGATGAGCCGGTGGTGAAAATGGCCCCGGTCCGGCTTCATCGGGTTTTTACCCTTCAAAAGCCGCCGGATAAACGAAAACGCCGTGTCGAACAGCGGCAGGCCCACGACGAGAAACGGCACGGCGAACGAAATGATCGCGTACCACTTGAAAAGCCCGATGACCGACACGGTCGCCAGCACGTAGCCGAGCAGGAGCGCGCCCGTGTCGCCCATGAATATTTTCGCGGGATTTTTGTTATACGGCAGAAAGCCGATGCACGAGCCGGCGAGCGCCGCCGTGATGACGGCCACGTTGATTTCGGTCACGACGAGCGCGATGACGAGCATCGTGAACGACGAGATTGCCGAGATCCCGGCGGCCAGGCCGTCCAGGCCGTCGATGAGATTGACGGAGTTCGTGATGGCGACGATCCACAGCACGGTCAGCGGCACCGACCAGCCGCCGAGGACCAGGTAGTCCGACGCGCTCCAGATGTTCAGGTTGGACAGGATATCGATGACGACGCCGTGGTAGACGGCGATGAGCGCCGCGGCGATCTGAACGACGAACTTGACGAGCGCCGGCAGCGGGATGATGTCGTCGATGACGCCGACGATCACGACGACGACGCTGCCGAGAAGAATCCCCTGCACTTCCCTGTCTATTTCCGCAAACAGCACGACGCTCAGGATGAAGCCCAGAAAGATGGCCAGGCCCCCCAGGCGGGGGATCGGCTGCGTGTGCATCCGGCGTTCGTCCTTCGGGACGTCGATGGCGCCGACGCGGTTGGCAAAGCCCTTGACGATCGGCGTGGCGGCAAAGCTGATGATAAACGACGCCGCGATGGCCAGACCGACCGGTATGAATAGTTCGTTCAGCATAATCGCTCCAGACGGCGCGGCGGCGGTACCGGTCTGCGCGCTTGTCGCGCGCGCCGCGCCTGCCGCCGTTGCGGCCGGCGGCCTGCCGATTGTATGCGTATGGATCGCGCGGACAAGGTCCGCCCATGCTTTTTAGACGGGCTGAAGCTGAGATTGTTCCGATTGGGCGTCCTCAGTCGCCTGCGGCGACAGCTCCCAGCGGAGATTAACCTTGGGCGCAATGACAATCCTCAGTCGCCTGCGGCGACAGCTCCCAGCGGAGATCAACCTTGGCGCAATGGCAATCCTCAGTCGCCTGCGGCGACAGCTCCTTTCCAAAGGAGCCTTTGGATGTGAGCACGAGGCGAGCCTTCTTCTGGAAAATTAGGCCGCGGGGGCCGCTGGCCCTATTCCTTTTAAGGGCGGCGGGCGGGTTAAGATTACTGGACGAAGCCGAGCTTTTTGTAAACCTTCCGCAGCGTCCTGTTCGCGGCACGGGCCGCCTTTTCGGCCCCTTCCCTGTAGACCTTTTCCAGATACGCCTTGTCGGTCAGAATGCGCGCCGCTTCCTCGCGGAACGGGCGCAGCGTCTCCACGACGGCCTCGCCGACGGCTGTTTTGAAGTCCCCGTATTGAACTTCAGGTTTTCTCCGGGATGCTATTG
>CAYMLM010000201.1:0-3849 GCA_964391385.1 uncultured Papillibacter sp. | reverse complement strand
GAAAACTCGTTTTCGATCTCCTCAAACGTCTTCCCCGCCGCGACGGCGTAAATCTGCATGAGGTTCGAGATACCGGGCTTGTTTTGGGCGTCGTAGCGCACGCACGTCTCGCTGTCGGTGACGGCGCGCCTGAAGGCGCGCAGGATATCCTCCGGCCTGTCCATGATGCAGATGCAGCCGCCGGTGTCAATGTCCGACTTCGACATCTTGCTCGTCGGGTCCTGCAGGCTCATGACGCGCGCGCCGACCTTCGGGATGAAGGGCTCGGGCAGCTTAAAGACGTCGCCGTAGATGCCGTTGAAGCGGCCGGCGATGTCGCGCGTGAGCTCGAGGTGCTGCTTCTGGTCCTCCCCGACCGGGACGAGGTCGGCCTGGTAGATGAGGATGTCGGCCGCCATGAGCGACGGGTAGGTGAAAAGCCCGGCGTTGATGTTGTCTGCGTTCTTCTTCGATTTGTCCTTGAACTGCGTCATGCGCGACAGCTCGCCGAACATCGTGTAGCAGCTCAAAACCCAGGCCAGCTCCGCGTGGGCGGGCACCTGGCTCTGTATGAAAATGACGTTTTTGTCCGGGTCGAGGCCGCAGGCGATGTACTGCGCGATCTGCTCGAGCGTCGTCCGGCGCAGCGCGGCCGGCTCCTGCCGCTCCGTGATCGCGTGCAGGTCGGCCATCATATAGTAACAATTGTACGTCTCGGACAGCTCGACCCAGTTCTTGAGCGCGCCGAGGTACGAGCCGAGCGTCAGCGCCCCGCTGGGCTTGATGCCGGAGAGAATCGTCTTTTTTTCGTCCATTTGGGTTCATTCCTTAACTGTTTTGTTTGGAGATCGGGATGCTAAACTCCGCCCCTCGTTAATTTACATAGTATTCATCATCCATCCACCGGGCGGGATTGTTGTCTATATAGCGGCATTTCGTCAGATAATCGGCCTCATCTCGTATGATATGGTCGTAATAACCTCTTTGTAATATTGAAATTCCGGCTTCCTTTGTGACTAAGATTTTTAGTGAGCGAATAATGCCCGGTATCGTTTTATTTTCAGGGAGCGACACCCTCATCACATCGTTATCCAGCATCAGAATCATGTGAATATGATTTGGCATGATAACATATTTGTCTACATGTGCGCACTCATATCGGAGTTTAATGTTTTCTATATATTTCTCAGTGATTTCTCCATATTTGCTTAGAAGAACCGACGGGGCGATGAGGGCATCGCCCCCTACGACACGGCCCAGTATTTTGCGCCGATTCAGGGTGCATATCGTAAGAAAGTAATAACCAGCTTTTGAGTAATCAATGCCTTGCAGACGATTCTGCTTGCGGCAGGGCACATCTTCCATAAAAACCCTCGTCACTGTTTCGGCTGAGTCTCACGGTAAACTCCTGTGCACTTTGACCTCGGCGTGTAGCTTTGTTCTTTGTCGGGGTATGGTGAAAAGTCAAAAGTTTTCGGCGTCTGTCCCCTATTCATCGGCGTATGGGGGGAACTGTCATTCCTTTATCGGGCGGCGAGCGGCCAATGGCCGTTTCTACTACAGCGTTGGATTGACATACGAGAACCAAACGGGATCATAAGGGCGGAGCCCTTATACATTATTTGGGCGGCGGGCGGGATATGAAATCTCAGCAGAGCCCATATTCCTGCGCGAGCTTTTTAAACGCGGGCAGCGCGCGCGCGATCATGTCCGCTGAAACGCAGTAGGCGATGCGCGCGTAGCCGGGGCAGCCGAACGACGCGCCGGGCACGATGAGAAGATTGTACTTCTTGGCCGCCTGAACGAATTCCCTGTCGTCGGCGGGCGTCTTCATCCACATGTAAAACGCGCCCTGCGGGTAGACGCACTCGAAGCCGCAGTCCGTGAGGCCCCTGTATAAAAGCTTCCGGTTTGCGTCGTACGCGCCGATGTCGGTCGATTCGTCCAGGCAGCGGGCCACGGCCAGCTGCAAAAGGGACGGCGCGTTGACAAAGCCGATGACGCGCGTGGCAATGCACGCCGCGTCGAAGACGAGCCCGAACTGCTCAACCTCAAACGGGATCACGAGATAGCCGATGCGCTCGCCGGGCAGCGACAGCGACTTCGACCACGAGTAGCAGACAAGCGTGTTTTTATAGTATTTCGTAATATACGGCACCTCGACGCCGTCGTAGGCCAGCTCGCGGTACGGCTCGTCGGAGAGGATGAAAATCGACGTGCCGTATTCCTTCTGCCTGGCCTCGAGCACGGCGGCGATCTTTTGGATCGAGTCCTCCGAGTAAACGACGCCGGTCGGATTGTTCGGCGAGTTTAAGATGAGCGCCTTCGTCCGGGGCGTGATGAGCGCGGCAAGCTTCTCCGGGTCCGGCTGGAAGCCCGGGATGTTCGGCTCGACGGCTCTGAGCACGCCGTCGTAGTTGGCAACGTAGTTGCCGTATTCCACGAAGTACGGCGCGAAGACGGCGACCTCGTCGCCGGGGTTTATAAGCGTCTTGAGCGCGACGTTCAAGGCGCCGGCCGCGCCGACCGACATGATAATGTTGCCGGCGTCAAACGACGTCGCGAACCGCCTGTTGAGGGAGTCGGCCACGGCCTTGCGCACCGGCTCGAACCCCGCGTTCGACATGTAGCCGTGGACCGCCATCGGCTCCTCGCTTTTGAGGATCTCGACGACGGCCGTCTTCACGGCCTCCGGCGCGGGAAAGTTCGGGTTGCCGAGGCTGAAGTCGTAGACGTTTTCGCGGCCGTACAGCGCGGCCATCCGGTTGCCCTCCTCGAACATCGCGCGGATGACGCTGTTGTTTTGGGCCAGCTTCTTCATCTTCTCGGATATCATGTTTTACCTCCTGCCGGGACGTATGGGATGTCATCATCGCGGAAACGCCGCACCCGTCCCGGGCCGCCGGGGAGACCGCGTTCCGCAATGATTATGTTCTAAAGCGATATTGTATCATACATTGGTGAAAATTCAACGTATAAATGAAGCCGACGGGGTTTGCTATTTTTATGTTAATCGGGCCGGGAACCGTTCCCGATCGGAAGGCATGGGGCCTCAGGACCATTGCTCTATTGGGAGGGGGCGCCAGGTTTTGGTCGGCGGGATTTGAAATGGCGAGGGAACAAACGGCGCGCATTTACAGTCTAAGGGACGTGACAGCTCATAAAAAACCGGCAATATGGTAAAATTATACCATTGGCTGATTTTCATTTCCGGAGGTGTATATGATGAAAAAAATATGGATCGCCGCCGCTTTGGTCCTCGCCCTGCTCGTCACGGGCTGCGCCCGGACTGTCCTGACAGGCGTCGGCGCGGGCAATCTCATGGCGGGCATACAGGCAGGCGACGTCGACACGGGCGGAACGGCTTCCGACACAACGGAATTTGCCCTCAGTCTCCTGAAGAATACGTACGCGGGCGAAAATACCGTCGTCTCCCCCGTTTCGGCCTATCTGGCGCTCGCGATGACGGCCAACGGCGCGTCGGGCGAGACGCTCCGGGAATTCGAACGGGTGCTCGGCGCGAGCCTCGGCGAGCTCAACGACACGGGCAAGCTCCTGCTCGACGCCTTCAAGGAAGCGTCCGGCGTGACGCTCAAGGCGGCGGACGGCATCTGGTACAACTCGGCCGGCTCGTTTACCCCAAACACCGATTTCCTGCAGACGAATGCCGACTACTTTAACGCCGCCGCGTATGCGGCCGATTTTGCCAAGCATGCAACGCTCGACGAGATCAACGGGTATATCCGCGAGAACACGAACGGGCTGATAGAAAAGATGATCGACAAGATCGACGCCGACATCATGGTCCTCGTGAACACCCTGTACTTCAAGGGGGACTGGGCCAGCCAGTTCGACCCGGCCGACACGACG
>CAYMLM010000200.1:0-5707 GCA_964391385.1 uncultured Papillibacter sp. | reverse complement strand
CACGCTGCGGCTGTCGCGGTTTAAGAGCCTCACGCCGACGTCGTTTTCCAGCGATTTAATGTAATTGCTCACGGTAGGCTGCGTCATAAAAAACTCGTTGGCCGTCTTTGTGAAGTTGAGCGTGTTGGATACGGAAATAAAGAGCCTCAGCTGCAGGGTATCCAAAGTCCTTCACCTCTTTCGTCATTTTGTCGAGACGCCCGTACGGCAGAAAATCCAAATCACACCAGTTTGCAGGCTTGCGTATTCCCGACGGCGGCGGCCATACGCAAGTGCTTACAGAGTGCAAGAGCCTGATTCGGTGACCTGAATCAGGCTCTGACGGCAGATAATTGTGCGCTTAACTGTCCATTTTCAATATGGCCTTGATCACGCCGCCGCGATGGGCGTCTTCGAAAGCCTGATTGATGTCCTCAAAGTCGTAATACGTGACGAATCTGTCAAACGGAAACAGGCCTTTTCTGTAGTATTCCAACAGCTTGGGGATATAAACCTGCGGGACCGAGTAACCCTCGACGACGCCGACGAGCTTCTTGCACACGCCCATAAGCTCCTCCTCGACGTTGATCGTCATCTCCGCCGTCGCGCCGACGACGGCGCACGTCCCAAGGCTGCGCGTGCAGCCCAGGGACTGCCGGACGCACGCGCCGATGCCGGTGCAGTCGACCGCGTAGTGCGTGCCGGTCCGTGTGATTTTTTTGACCTCACCGACGACATCGGGGATTTTCCTGCTGTTGATGGTATGTGTGGCGCCGAGCTCCGCCGCCATTTCCAGGCGCGAATCGACGACGTCGCAGGCGATGATCGTCGTGCAGCCGGCGATCTTTGCGGCCATGACGGCGCTCAGGCCGACGGAGCCGCAGCCGGTGACAACGATGGACGTGGCCGGTCCCGGCCTCAGACAGTTGAGAACCGCGCCCGAGCCGGTCTGCAGGCCGCAGCCGAGCGGCCCGACGAGCGCCAGCTCCACGTCGTCCGGCACACTGACGAGGTTGTTCACGTGTACGACGGCGTGGGTGGCGAAGGCGCTTTGCCCGAAGAAGGAGGCAAGGTCCCGGCCCCCGTCATGCAGGCGCGTCGTCCCGTCATAGTGGACGCCGGAAAAGTTGAGCGCGATATTTTGCTCACAGCCGTAGGGCCGGCCGGTCCGGCAGGCCTCGCAGGCGCCGCAGTAGCCGTACGAAAAGCCGACGCGGTCTCCTTTTTTAAAGCCTGTGACGCCGGGACCGAGCGCTTCGACGACGCCGCAGCCCTCGTGGCCCAGCACGGCGGGGAGCGGGGTCGGCAGCTTCTGCTGACGCACGCCCTCGTCCGTGTGGCAGACGCCGCAGGCCGTCACCCTGACAAGCACCTCGTCCCTTTTCGGCGGGTCGAGCTCCACCTCTTTGATCTGGAAAGGCCCGCCCGTTTCATATACGACAGCCGCTTTGATTTTCATACGACTCCTCCTAGATTGTTTACAGGGGATTGGCTTTGATGAGCTCGAGCTCCTCCTCGAATTCGGTGCCGAGGAAGTATTTCGGCGGCGTGAGGTCCTCGCCGCGCTGCTTTCTCTCATAGGCGTCCTTGACCTTGTCCGGCGTTGCGGGCAGCGCGTAGACACGCGCGCCGCAGGCGTTCGAGATGGCGTTGATGACGGCCATGTGACCGGAACACTGGAAGTTCTCGGAGCAGCCGGCTGAGCCGTGCGGCCCGTTCGGGCGCGGGGTCTCCTGGTAGATGATGTTGAAGTCGTCCGGGATCATGTCGATCGTCGGGATGCCGCAGCCAACCATACTGCCGTGCTTTTTCTCTGCGTTATAATTCTCGCTGAGCGCGAAGCCGATGGAGTGGGACAGGCCGCCGAAACCCTGACCGTCGACGGCGAGCCGGTTGCCGATGACGCCGACGTCCGCCGCCGTCGTGTACCGGAGGACCTGCGTCTTTCCGGTCGCGACGTCGACCTCGACGAGCGCCGTATTGACCGCGTACATGAATTCCGTGTTCTTCTCGCCCTTGCCGGTGTTCGGGTTGAGTCCGGGGTCGGCCGGCAGGCTCATCTGGTCGTAGTGGCCGAGATATTTTGTGGGGATGCCCTCCGCGGCCATCTCGCCGTAGGTGCGGAACGTGCCGTCGGGTTTGCGCATGGCGTCCAGAAGCTGACCTGCCGCGTCGATGGTGGCCTTGCCGGCCATGAAGTGGGAGCGGCTGGCCGCGGCGAGGCCCGTTTTCGGGCACTTGCCCGTGTCGTTCATGACGAGCCGCACCTGGTCGGGCTTCAGGCCAAGCGGCGCGAGCGCCTTGAGCGTGTGCGTGAGCGTGCCGATGTCGCCGCCCTGGCCGACGTCTTCCCACGAATTGAAGTGGGTGACCGTGCCGTCGGGGTTCAGCTCGAGCGCCACCTCGGCCGCGTCGAAGAGGCCTGTCGTGCACAAAAAGCCGCCGAGGCTGATGCCGACGCCGACGTGGCGGCCTTCCTTCTTCGCCGCTTCGGCCTCGGCCTTGTACGCATCGTAGACGGGCTTGATCTTTTCCATCAGCCCGGGATAGATGTCGTAATTGAAATAGGGCCGGCTGTTGATGGTGGTGTCGCCGGGCCGGGCGAGGTTTTTATACCGGAACTCCCACGGGTCGATGCCGGCCTTCTCGGCGGCCATATCGATGAGCGCCTCGGTCGTCGTGTAGATCTGGGGCGCGCCAAAGCCGCGATAGGCCGTCTGGAAGCCGTTGTTGGACATGCCGGCGCGGGCAAGCGCCTTGATGTTGGGGATGCTGTAGCCGTGGAAGCCGATGGAGATGAAGTTGCCGAAGATGATGCTGGCAACGACCGTGTACGCGCCGTGGTCGAGCGCGACGTCGTATTCGGCGGCGATGATCCTGCCGTCCTTATCGCAGGCGAGCCGGGCGTTGGAGAAGGACGCGCCGCGCTTGCCGGTCGTGTGATTGAATTCCTCGTAGCTGAGCGTCAGCGTGCAGGGAATGCCCAGATTCTGCACGGCCGTTGCCACAAGGGAATACGTGTTGGAGGTGATCGAGTTGCCGAAGGAACCGCCGGTGGGATTCTGGATGATGCGCAGCTTGTCCTCCGGCTGGCCGGTCGCCACGGAGACCTCGCCGCGCGAATCGTGGATCGCCTGCGCGCGGCACTGGATGACGAGCACCCCGTCGGCGTCGTAATAGCCCTGGACGGTATCCGGCTCGATCGGCAGGTGCGGCTCGCGCGGGGAGAAGAAGCTGCCTTCCACGACGACGGGGGCGTCCTCAAAGAGCTCGGCCGTATCCTCGCCCTTGAGAAGCGGCTGTTCCATATAGAAGTTGGGCAGCGTCTCCTGGAGCTGGATGGCGTTGGGCATGACGGCCTCGGGATACGACATGTACGCCGGCAGGATCTCCAGGTTCTGTTTGACGGCCCTGGCGGCCGCCCGGGCGTTCTCCTCCGTGTCGGCGGCCACGAGCGCGACGACGTCGCCGCGGCGGTTGATCTTTTTGCCGCAGATGACGGGGAATTCCAGGACGCCCTGCGCCTTCATGCGCGGGTGGATCTGCGGGACGGGAAGGCTGTTGGTGCCCTGAACGTCCTTTGCCGTCATGATCTTGATGACGCCGGGCATTTTTTCGGCGTCTGCGGTGTCGATGTCAATGATTTTGGCGTGATGGATCTCGGAGAGGACGACGGCCAGATGCGCCGTGCCCTCGGGCATCTTGAGCTTCAGGTCGTCGCCGTAGTCGGCCAGGCCGCAGACCTTCGCCAGCGCTGCGGGCCTCGGGAGACAGGAGCCGTAATAATCCTTTTCGGCGGACGGATCGTACGTGATGTCCGCCATCGTGGCTTCGCCGCGCATGACCTTCGCGGCCGCCATAACGGAGTCGACCAGGGGCTTATACCCTGTGCAGCGGCAGATGTTCCGGTGCTTTTTAAACCAGTCGCGCACGTCCTCGCGGGTGGGGCTGAGGTTTTGCTGCAGGAGACCGTAAGCGGAGACGATGAAGCCGGGCGTGCAGAAGCCGCACTGGACCCCGCCGTACGTGATCCACGCCTGCTGCAGCGGATGCAGGTGCTGCGGCGTGCCGATCCCCTCGATCGTCGTGATCTCGCTGAATTCCGGGACGCTTTTCATTTTCCGCGTACAGGCGCGGATGACTTCCCCGTTTAAAATAACGGAGCAGGCGCCGCATACGCCGGTACCGCAGCCGATCTTTGTGCCGGTGAGTCCCATCCTGCGCAGGACGACGGCCAGATTGTCCTTTTCGGGATCGCAGACGACGGGACGGGGTACGCCGTTGAGAGTCAGGTTCAGTCTCGTAACCATATCATTACCTCTTATCCGCATTAATCTTACATAAACCCGCCGCAGCGGGGCCGTCCGGTCCGGACAAAGCAGCTTCGGGTTATGCAGCCTGTATCTGCCATTATACAAAATAACCGGCCGGCATACAAGACGTTCCTGTGAAAAGATAGGGCTTCCGGACATTGCGGAAGCCCTGCAGATTAATCAAACAGCTCCGGCGCGAATTTTCCCGGGTCAACGTCCATGAATTGGCTGCGGCGGAACCTGTCCTTCAGGTGAAACGGCACGGTGCAGTCGAAGATCGCCTTGCAGGCGATGCCGAAATAGCTGATGGACGGGGAGTACGACGGGTCGCTCGACGGGTCCAGGGGATGCAGCCGCACGCCTGGGATGGGGATCATATCGACGTCGGCCTGGAAGCGCGTCGTCATTGCCCACATCACGTCATTGCCCATCCGGAAGGCCGTGAGGTTTATTTCAATCCGGCCATGCTTTCCGCTCAGTTGTATCATTGTTCATTCCGGCCCGTGTCCAGGCTTCTCGCCCGCATGATATCCTTCAGGCCGCCCCATTTTTCCCCGAAGATTTCGGCCGGCATCGGCTTGAGTCCGTCGCTGATGAGAGGCCTGAAGTCCATCTGCGCAAGGATGTCCCTCTCCAGGTCGATCCCCGGCGCGATTTCGACGAGCGTGAGCCCCTCGCCGCGAAGCGCGAACACGCAGCGCTCGGTCACGTACAGGACATAGCGTCCCGCCGCCCGCGCGTATTTCCCGCTGAACGTGATCTGTTCGACGGCTTTCTTGAACTTTTTGTGCCTGCCCTCTTTGAGGATGCGTATCCGGCCGTCTTTGACCTCGGTCTCGAGCCCCCCTGAGGTGAATGTCCCGGTAAACACCAGCTTCCCGGCGTTCTGCGTGATGTTTATGAAGCCGCCCGGCCCCATGGGCCGGCCGAATTTGCTGACGTTGACGTTCCCCTCCGCGTCCGCCTGGGCAAGACCCAGGTATGCCAGGTCGAGTCCGCCGCCGTCGTAATAATCGAACATCCCGTTGTGCTCAATGATGGCCTCCGGGTTGTAGGCCTGGCCGAAATCCTGTCCGCCGGCCGGCACGCCCCCGATGACGCCCGACTCGGTGGTCAGCGTGATGGCGTCGCTGACGCCCTCCTCCGCGGCGACCGACGCCACGCTGGCGGCGATGCCGATGCCGAGGTTGACGACGGCGTCCGGGACGAGCTCCATGGCGGCGCGGCGGACGATGATTTTTTCGGCGCCCAGCGGCAGCGCGGGAATGCTGCCCAGCGGGAGCCTCAAATCGCCGGAAAACGACGGCTCGAAGTACTGGACCTCCGTCTGCCAGCTGGCCCTCTTATCCGTCGCGATGACGATATAGAGATCGGAAGAGCGTCGTGTAGGGAAAGAGTGTAGGATAGGGTGGTGG
>CAYMLM010000199.1:0-5718 GCA_964391385.1 uncultured Papillibacter sp. | reverse complement strand
CGCCGAACCGCTGTCCGCCGAATTGGGCCTTGCCGCCCAGCGGCTGCTGCGTCACAAGGCTGTACGGGCCCGTCGAGCGGGCGTGTATCTTGTCGTCGACAAGGTGGTGCAGCTTGAGGAAGTACACGTACCCGACCGTGACCGGGTTGTCGAACGCTTCGCCGGTCCGGCCGTCGTAGAGGATGCTTTTGCCGTCCGGGCTCAGCTGCGCAAGCTCCAGCGTTTCGCGGATCTCCTTTTCGTTGGCGCCGTTGAAGATGGGCGTGGCGACCTTCCAGCCGAGCGTCTTGGCCGCGTACCCGAGATGGACCTCGAGCACCTGCCCGATGTTCATACGCGAGGGAACGCCGAGCGGGTTCAGTACGATGTCCAGCGGCGTGCCGTCCGGCAGGTACGGCATATCCTCCTTCGGGAGGATGCGCGACACGACGCCCTTGTTGCCGTGGCGTCCGGCCATTTTGTCGCCGACACTGATCTTGCGCTTCTGCGCGATATAACAGCGAACGACCATGTTGACGCCGGGATTGAGCTCGTCGCCGTTTTCGCGCGTAAAGACCTTGACGTCCACGACGATGCCGGACTCGCCGTGCGGGACCTTCAGCGACGTATCGCGGACCTCGCGCGCCTTTTCGCCGAAGATCGCCCGTAAAAGCCGCTCCTCGGCCGTAAGGTCCGTCTCGCCCTTCGGGGTGACCTTCCCGACAAGGATATCGCCCGCGTGGACCTCGGCGCCGACGCTGATGATGCCGCGCTCGTCGAGATACCGGAGCGAATCCTCACCGACGCCGGGGATGTCCCGCGTGATCTCCTCGGGACCCAGCTTCGTGTCGCGGGCGTCGATTTCATGTTCCTCGATGTGGATGGACGTAAAGACGTCGTCCATGGCCAGTCGCTCGCTGATGAGGATCGCGTCCTCGTAGTTGTAGCCTTCCCAGGTCATAAAACCGACGAGGATGTTCTTGCCGAGCGCGATCTCGCCGTCGGCCGTCGACGGGCCGTCGGCCAGTATGTCGCCTTTTCTGACGCGGTCGCCCGCGCTGACGACGGGGCGCTGGTTGATGCACGTGCCCTGGTTCGAGCGCGCGAATTTTGTGAGCATGTAATCCTTGAGCTCCCCGCTGTCGTACCGGATCGTGATCCGCGTGGCGCAGACGGCGGACACAATTCCGTCGCCCTCGGCCAAAAGAACAACGGTCGAGTCGACGGCGCATTTGTGCTCGATACCGGTGGCCACGAGCGGCGCTTCCGTCGTCAGAAGCGGCACGGCCTGGCGCTGCATGTTCGCGCCCATGAGGGCACGGTTGGCGTCGTCGTTTTCAAGAAACGGGATCATGGCTGTGGCAATGGAGACCATCATGCGCGGGGAGATGTCGACGTAGTCGACGCGCTCCCGGTCGACCTCGACGATCTCGTCGCGGTGGCGGCAGGTGACACGCCGGTTTAAAAGGCCGCCGTTTTCGTCGATCGGCTCGGTGGCCTGCGCGACGATATACTGGTCCTCCATGTCGGCCGTGAGGTAATGAATTTCGTCGCCCACGCGGCACGTACCCTTTTCGACCTTGCGAAACGGCGTGATGATAAAGCCGTATTCGTTGACCCGCCCGTAGGACGCCAGATACGAGATGAGGCCGATGTTCGGGCCTTCCGGCGTCTCGATGGGGCACATGCGGCCGTAGTGGCTGTAGTGGACGTCCCGGACATCGAAGCTCGCCCGCTCGCGCGACAGGCCGCCCGGCCCAAGCGCCGACAGACGCCGTTTGTGCGTGAGCTCCGCCAGCGGGTTCGTCTGGTCCATGAACTGCGACAGCGGCGACGAGCCGAAAAATTCCTTGATGGCGGCCGTGACGGGCCGGATGTTGATGAGCGACTGGGGCGTGATGATATCGAGGTCCTGCAGCGTCATGCGTTCGCGTATGACGCGTTCCATGCGCGAAAAGCCGACGCGGAACTGGTTTTGCAGCAGCTCGCCGACGCTCCGCATGCGTCGGTTGCCGAGATGGTCGATATCGTCGGCTTCGCCGATGCCGTGCGCGAGGCAGTTTAAATAGTTGACGGACGCGAAAATGTCATCGGGTATGATATGCTTCGGGATCAGATCGTCCATCCGGTCGGCGATGGCGTCCTTGAGCTCCTGCCCGGACAGCTCCTCGAGCAGCTTTCTGAGCACGACAAATCGCACGCGCTCTTTGATCCCGAGCTCCTTTTCGGGGTCAAAATCCACAAAACGGCCAAGATTCACCATGCCGTTTGAGAAGATTTTTACTTCCTTGCCGTCGGCGGTGACATAAGCGGTCGTGACGCCGGCGTTGTCAATCTCCTCCGCCCGTTCGCGCGACAGGACCTCTCCGGCCTCTGCAATGACCTCGCCCGTCAGGGGATCGGCGACAGGACGCGAGAGCTTATGCCCGATGAGCCGGCTCCACAGCGCGAGCTTTTTATTGAACTTGTACCGGCCGACTGTTGAAATGTCGTATCGCCTGGCATCGAAAAAGAGATTGTTCAAGAGCGTTTCGGCGCTGTCCACGGTCGGCGGGTCGCCGGGGCGAAGCCGCCTGTACAGCTCGATGAGCGCCTCGTCGCGGCCCCTGCACGTGTCCTTGTCGAGCGTGGCGATGATCCGCTCGTCGTCGCCGAAAACGAGCTTGAGCTGTTCCGCCGTCTCCGAGCCGTGTTCGGCGCCCTCGGCGGAAAGCCACGTGTACGGCTCATCCGCCCTCGGCCGGCCGATGGCGCGAAGCAGCCAGGTGATCGGGAGCTTCCTGTTTTTGTCGACGCGGACATAGAAGTTGTCGGACGCGTCGGTCTCGTATTCCAGCCACGCCCCCCTGTACGGGATGACGGTGGTGGCATATATGGTGACGGCCGTTTTGGCGTCGGTTTTCTTTTCAAAATAGACGCTCGGCGAACGGATGATCTGGGACACGACAACGCGCTCTGCGCCGTTTATAATAAAGGTGCCGGCCTCCGTCATGAGGGGAAAATCCCCCATGAAGATTTCCTGCTCCTTGATCTCCTCCGTCTCGCGGTTTCGAAGACGTACGCCGACCTTGAGGGGCGCGGCGTACGTTGCGTCCCTGGCCTTGCACTCCTCAACCGAATATTTTGGTTTTTCGTCTATATTATAATCAATGAAGGTAAGCTCGAGATTGCCGGTGTAGTCCGTAATCGCCGCGACATCCCTGAAAACCTCCCTGAGGCCCACCTCCAGAAACCACCTGTAAGAATCCTTCTGCACCTCCAAAAGGTTCGGCATGTCCATAATCTCTTCCGTCTTGGCAAAACTCATTCGGGTCGTTTTGCCGTACGCCACGTCTTTTGGCATCCGCTTCACTCCTTCGTAAATTACTTATATACGCATATAGACCTAATTCGACACTCACGGGTGCGTTGTCAGCTATTTTGTCCAGCTTGTTGATTTTACGGTACGGTGTGTTAAAATAAAGAAAAATTATATTGGGGTAGTTTGTTCATTTTTTTGCGTATAGCAACTCATTGTAACTGAATTCGGGCATACTGTCAAGCTATTTTAAGGAGAAACTTATGTTTTTCCTTTTTTTATGGGTTTAGCCGCTTGATTTCCAGATTCGACGCACCTGCTGCAACTTAACCGATGTCCAGATTTCCCTCTCTCTTTCGAGTCATTTGTCGCCGGCAGCATGGAGGCGATGTCATCGATGCGATATCTGTTATATATTAGATGTATAGAAGTATTTTTAATAAAAATATATATTTTTTTAGGATATACCTTGACAGGCGAAGTAACGTGTGCTATGTTGTATCCACAGTACTGATATACCATGCATTGGAGGGATACTATGTCCATAGCATCCGATCTCATACGCGGCCATACCGACACCATCATACTGGCCAGACTGATGGGCGGCGACAACTACGGCTATGAGATCAACAAGGCAATCTCCCAAAAGACGGGTAACCGGTACGAATTGAAGGAAGCCACGCTCTACTCCGCGTTCAGGCGCCTGGAGCAGGCCGGATGTATCGAATCGTACTGGGGAGACGAAACAACGGGCGCGCGGCGCCGGTATTACAGGATCACGGACATCGGGCGCGAAACGTACGAAAGCCTGAAAAAGGAATGGAAAACCGCCAAGGAACTCATTGATCATTTAATTGAGTGGGAGGAAAATTAAAATGGAACAGCAAATCCGCGCATATGTAGACGAACTTTTTGCCGAAACGGTTCCCTCCAGAAAATCTGTGGAGCTGAAAGAGGAAATGATTCAGAACCTGACTGAAAAATACAACGACCTCATTGCCGAGGGCAAAACGCCGGAGGCCGCTTACAATATCGCCATCGCGGGCATCGGCGACATCAGCTATCTGCTCAAGGATCTGGAAAAGGAGGCGTCGGACCCGAAGGTGTCGGCCTCGCAGCGCCAGAGGACCGCCATGTTCACGGCGATCGCCGTCATGCTGTATATCGTCAGCGTCGTGCCTCTGATTCTCCTCGCGTCGCTTGTGCATCGGCCGGGCGCGCCCATTATCGGCGTGGTCATCATGTTTGTTTTGATCGCACTCGCTACGGGCCTTCTCATCTACAACGGCATGACGAAACCCAAATACAAAAAAGCCGACGAGACGATTGTGGAAGAATTCCGGGAGTGGCAGTCTGAAAGCCACGAGCGCAAGTC
This sequence comes from uncultured Papillibacter sp., assembly GCA_964391385.1. Classification (GTDB taxonomy): domain Bacteria; phylum Bacillota; class Clostridia; order Oscillospirales; family Oscillospiraceae; genus Sporobacter. Next base: position 1,066 of record CAYMLM010000199.1, on the reverse strand, counting down.
TCTTCGCAAGGCCATCGGCACGGCGCTTTGGGCGATCACGGTTGCCGTATACATCATCGTAAGCTTTTTGACGGGCATGTGGCACATAACCTGGGTCATCTTTCTCGTGGCCGTTGCCATCAACGCCATTCTAAACGCATCCTTCACGTTAAAGAAATGAGGTATATGTCATGAATGCAGTGAAAATCGTCACCATCCTCTGCTGGCTCGTCGTCGCCATCGTCATGGTCGGACTTGTCGTCTGGTTTATTACGGGCAACCTCTTCGGCTTCCAGACTAATTTCAATATAATCAAACCTACCTTTCATATCGGGAGCTTTGAAGATTTGACGGGTCCGATGGCCGAGGCGGGAACTTATACGGTCGAAGCCGACAGCGTCGACTCGCTCAATGTGGACTGGGTCGCCGGCGAAATCAGCATCACGCCGTACGACGGCAGCGACATCATCATTACGGAATACGCTCGCCGGCAGCTCAATGAGGATGAAAAGCTCTCCTATGGCGTCACGGGCGACACGCTCAGCATCCGCTACATCAGCACCCCCATGACGTTTAATATGATGCTCACAAAGAAGCTCGAGGTATTTGTACCCGAGTCGATCGCCGGGAAGCTTGACGTGCTCTATGTGAATTCGACCTCGGCCGAGCTTACGGTGAGCGACCTGACGGTCAGGGCTCTCGAAATCCACGAGACCTCGGGGGACTCAAGCATCCTGAATATTGCGGCGGATACGGTAAATGTTCAGTCCGTGTCCGGCGAAATCGACATCACCAGCCTCGATACGTCGATGATGACGATGGGTTCCGTGTCCGGTACCATCACCCTCACCGGCGTCACGGCCGACACCGTTAAATCAGGCACCACCTCAGGCGAACAGGATTTCGAGGGCACGTTCACGAGCCTTGACCTGAGCAGTGTCTCCGGCGAGATCGACGTCGTCAGCACGGTTAACCCCGCCGATATCAAGTGCGGCACAACATCCGGCGGCATCAGCATAACGCTCCCCGGAAATGCCAACCTAGATCGGAAGAGCACACGTCTGAACTCCAGTCACCGCTCATTATC